>JAITKW010000064.1 GCA_031278275.1 Candidatus Nomurabacteria bacterium
CGCATTGTAACATAAGCACAAAACAAAAAGCAAGCTCTTTTAATTTCAGGTCTTGTTGCATAGCTACATTTTTTTGCCGCGAGCAACTTTATGCGCCCTAATTACCAACACTAAAATAATATTCCACTTCGTTAATCAGAGGCAACGGTAACCCCGTCTTTTGAAAACTAACCCGGCCGTCATCTTCCAAAAACATCACTGTGGGATATTCCACAATTTCATACGCTTTTGCAAAATCATCGCCCGCTCGCGTTTCGGGATCCAACGCCTCAAACTCATGCCCCGTTTGTCGCCGAATGTCCTCAATATAATCCAACACTGTCCTCGTATAATCCCTGTCATTATAAAAAATAACCACCGCACGCATTTTCACCCCCTATCTTGATTTTGTTTATATTACAACTCACACGCCCCCTTCGCCAGATTCGTTATAAGACATCGGGGACGGCTCTTTATCCTTATCCTTATCCTTATCCTTACCCTTTTTCCTTTGCACCTCTGTCAAAATCCGCTCAAACTCACCCAAGCTCTTGAACTCCCGAAACACGCTGGCAAACCGCACGTACGCCACCTCATTTGCGTCTGCCAAAACTTCCAACACTTTCTCGCCAATAATCTTTGACTTGATTTCTTCCTCACCCAACATATACACCGCATCTTCCACCTTGCTCACCACATCTTCCACTTCCAGCTCCGACTCAAAAAACTTCCCCACCGATTTTCTGATGGCGTTCAAAAGCTTACCTCTGTCAAACAACTCTTTTTGCCCGCTTTGCTTGAGCACAATAATCGCCGGCCGTTCTATCCTTTCATAAGTCGTAAACCGAAATTTGCCGTCCAAAGTTTCCCGCCGCCGCCTAATCATCATGCCGTCATTACTTTCTCTGGACTCAACCACTTTACTGTCACCAATTTTATAAACTGGACTCATTTTTCAACCTCAAACCTTATTTGAATCAGCTTGTTTTTTCATGCGATTCTTCAGCAATGCGGGTATGTCATCATTATTATCATCTTCCAACATCTGACCCATTGACTCTTCCATGGTTATGTCAGTTGGATTATGGTGTCCATGCACAAAATCGCTCGTTGCCAACGGATCACTGACCCAATTATCGCCACTATCCGCAATCTCGTTTTCAACCACCGGTTCAGGCTCTTCAACTGGAGCTGGCGCAATTTCCGCCACAGCAGTCTTGCCTTTATCAAACCCTGTGGCAATCACCGTCACAATCAGCTCATCGTCAAGTTCTGGGCGAACAGTCGCCCCAAAAATAATGTTCGCATCTGACGCAACCGAATTAGTGATAACCTCCGCCACACCTTGAATCTCGCTCATGCTTATGTCTTGCCCACCAGTCACGTTGAACAAAACGCCCTTTGCCCCATCAATTGCCACTTCCACAAGTGGCGATTCAATCGCCTGTTCCGCTGCTTGCACCGCTCGATTTTCACCACTCGCTCGACCAATTCCCATCAACGCCGACCCAGCGTTTCTCATTACCGTTTGCACGTCTGCAAAATCCAAATTGATTAAACTGTGTTCCGTAATCAACTCTGAAATGCCCTGCACGCCCTGCCTCAAAACATCGTCCGCAATTTTGAAAGTATCTTCCAGCCGAGTTTTGGGATCAATCGTTTGCAATAATCGGTCGTTTGGAATAGTAATCAGCGTGTCCACTTCGTGGCGTAATTTGTCAATCGCCCAGTCCGCATTCGCTCGCCGCTTTGCCCCCTCAAAAGTGAACGGTCGTGTCGCCACCCCCACTGTCAAAACTCCCATTTTTCTTGCTTCTTCCGCCACGATATGCCCCGCACCCGAACCCGTGCCACCACCGGCTCCAATCGTGATGAACGCCATGTCCGCACCCTCTAAAGCTTGTTTAATGTCCTCACGCGATTCCTCTGCCGCTTGTTCGCCGACCATTGGATCCGCGCCAGCGCCCAAACCGCCGGTAATTTTCTGCCCCAAATGGACGGTACGATCCGCCCGTGAATTGTGCAAAGCTTGCGCATCAGTGTTCATCGCAATAAACTCCACGCCTTTCAAATTAGCTTCTTTCATTCTGTTCACCGCCGACCCACCGGCACCACCAATGCCAATGACCTTAATACTGGCAAACTTTTCAACTTCATCTGGTTTTATCTCGGGCATAGTCCCTCCATTCCTTAAAATAATTATACACCATGTTCAATAAAAAATAAAACTAGATTTTTGTGATTTTTGCCCAAATTTTTTTGAACAACCCGCCGTCACTTTTCGCACCATTTTTTTGTTCAGCTACGTTATCTGTTAACATATCCTCAAAGGCCAGCCCAATCGCCGTTGCAAACTCCGACTTTGCCGTAGTACCCAAAGTCCCAGACAATCCAACCGGCATGCCAACTTTCACCGCCAACTCCAATTTTTTCTTGACATAAACATCAATGTCACGCAACTTAGCCCCGCCACCAACCAGCACCACGCCCTCTGGCAGTCGCCTGTCGTATCCCGCCTTTTTGAACTCTTTGCGCACCAAATCAAAAATCTCATCTAGTCTTGCGCCAATCACGTCTTGAATGTCATTTTTAGTAAACCTGTTTTCCGTCTTGCTTTTGCCAATCACGACTTCCTCGCTGTCACCATCACCAGTCGCCGACACTCGCCGTTTCAATTCTTCCGCAATCTCCGGAGAAGTTTGCAAACAAATCGCAAGGTCGTTCGTCACATTATTGCTGCCCAGCGGCACCACGCTCACCCATTGCAAATCACCCTCTTCAAAAATCGCAATTGAGGTCGTAGCGAAACCAAAATCAATCACCGCCACACCGTTTTCCATTTGTTTTTCCGTCAACACCGCATTCGCCGCCGCCACTGGACTTGCCACCAGCTTTTTGACAAGCACCCCTGACAATTCCGCCGTTTTTCGCACATTCTGGCAAATCGGCGACAACCCAGAAACCACACCTGCGTTGATTTCCAATCTGGTACCATTCATGCCAATCGGGTTTTTAATCCCACCTTGCCCATCTAAACGATAGCCATAAGGTATAAGCGCCAACACTTCACGATTGGCTGGGATTTCACCAGTCGTTGTTGCCATATCCTCAATCCGCCGTACATCTTCCACCGTAATCTCGTGATCCACCGCTCCCACCGCAATCATGCCATTAGTTCGCGTACACAAAACATGTGCGCCATTCACATTCACCGTTGCCGAATCCACACGGTACCCACTCATTTTTTCCGCGTCCAGTAGCGCCACATCTATCGCCTTAGCCGGCCCCTCAAGATTTGCCACCATTCCCTTGCGCATGCCACTATTTTCAGTCTCTTTATGCCCAACAATCACTGGTTTTTTGTGTCCACTTACGCTCATCACAACTACTCGTACTGAGTTAGTACCCACGTCTATACCAACAGCATGTTTCGGAGCTTCTTCCATAATATTATGTTAATGCTTGCACCCTTATTTTGTCAAGACCTCTACACCTTTTTCGGTAATCAATATCGTATGTTCATAATGCGCGCCCAAACTCCCATCTTTCAAAAAAACCGTCCAACCATCGCTCCCCACCACCGTTTTCGGACTGCCCAGCGAAGTCATCGGCTCCACACAAATCGTATCGCCAACTTTCAAAACCACACCCGTTTTTCTTTTCCCATAATTCGGCACTTCGGGCGGTTCGTGAATTTTTTCGCCAATCCCGTGTCCAATATATTCCTTGACAATGCCAAGTTTCGCCTTATTTAGCACCTGTTCAACCTGAAACCCAATATCACCAGTCGTAGATCCCGCTTTAATACCTCTGATCCCAGCCCAAAAACTTTGCTCTGTGGCGGAAATCAAGTGCTTTTGCGCCGCGGTCATCTTGTCGCCAATCACCATCGTAAAAGCGCTATCCACGCACATACCACGATACCCAATTGTCAAATCAAAGCTCACCTTATCACCGTCACGCAAAATATTATCCTCCGGCGAACCATGAATCAGCTCATCATTCACCGAAATACAAATCACCCCCGAAAAATCATCCGCCTGTTCCGTATACGAAGCCACCGCACCTTGTCGGATTATTTCTTCTGCCACAAAATCATTTAGCGCTAGCTCATTCACGCCAGCTTTTGCTCGCTCCCTCAACTTTTGGAAAATTGATGCCATAATCTTACCACCTTGCCTTTGCGCCTCAATTTGTTCAAGTGTTTTGTTCATCTAGTCTCACTTTCTATCAATACTTGTTCAATTCTTTCAGCCACTTCTCCAACGGTTCCTCTGCCCTCAATATCCACAAATCTTGTT
>JAITKW010000020.1 GCA_031278275.1 Candidatus Nomurabacteria bacterium
CTTCGCTCACGCCATGTTTCCTTTCAATAAACACGGTTTTAATTTTGAAGCTTTTAAGTTTCACATCAGTAACAAAGTTTTCAACTTGTCACCGGCTGATAGCCTCTTTATATCACAAAAGATATTTTTTTACAAATATAAGCGGGATAAACCGCAAGCGTACACGACCCCGAAGCGCCGTGCTTTTGCGCATTTTCGGCGGATAGCGCACGCCTGAAAGCGAAAAATTACCGCATAATTACATCAAACTTTCAAGGGTTGGGAAAACGCTACTTTCAGATCCCAAACCAATTGACTGAATGGTCAGTTGATATTTTTGTGTCCGACCGGTCGCGTCTTGCAAAGTCACCACTTCGGTATCGTTTGACATAAAAGCTTTGGTGCAAACACAACTCGGTGTCATTGACACGCAACTCCAACCGCTGTCAATTGTCACGTTTTTGCTAATTTGCAAATTGACCGTCCATTTGAGCAAAAGACCGTTTGCGGAATTATACAAATGTTCCGAAGAGCTAATTGTCGCCACGATGGGGGCTTTATCAATGTTCGGGATATTGACACGAATGCCGGTTTCATTGCCTGCCGTATCTTTGATAACGACTTCTTCATCAGCATTGCGGTCGTAAATCTTTTGGCAAGTATTTGCGTCAACTTGAGTCCAGCCAGACGGACAAACCACCGGCTCGTCACTCCGAATCACAACCGTGACATCGTCACCGGTGGGATTGGTCGTGCTGTATTCCGGCGTAATTTTGGGGGGCGTGGTGTCACGAATAGGGGTCGGGGCGGGGGCGGGTGTTGGCTGGCTGGGCTGAGTTTGACGACTGCTGGTGTTTGGAACGTCAACCGTTTGCGGCTCAGGCTCAGCCTCAACTTCCGTGTCAGACCCAAAAGTTTGAGTAGTATCTTCCTTATTATTAGTCTCGGTATACGCAGAATATGCGTTAAAATCCTGTAAAGGCTTTTTGGAACCATCAGACAACACCCCAATCATACTCGGCACCACTGCCACCAATCCGGATAGCAAAAGCAGTAATACGATACATAGTGCGACTGTCGTTTTTCGTTTTTTTATTTTCCGTTCGTTTCGCACATCATGATAAAACATGGATTGCTCGTTGCCATTCATCTTATGCTTATACTACTACACTTATGCGATACTGTCAAGAAGTGCGGTGGGCAAGATATAAAATCAGCGCAAACAAAAAACCGCCAATCACATTGCCAAGCGTCACCCACAATATATTATTCAAATAAGTCAACTCAAAATGTCCGCTTCCCAGCGTAGCTGCGGAGAAAATGAACATATTGGCAATGCTGTGCTCGGCTTTTATCATCACAAAAATCATGACGGGGAAGATAATGCCAACAAGTTTGGTAGCGTCTTTTTCGTGTGAGCCCAACCATGCGGCGATACATACTAAAAAATTAGCGATGGCACCGGAAAGCAACATCGCAATCAAGGGCAGGTCGGCCTTGGCCGTAGCTGATGACATAATATTGTCTTGATAATTTTCCAGCAACCCAGCCCCCCATAAAAATGTTGTAATTATTACAACGCCCAAAAAATTGAAAATATAAATAAGCAACAAACGCGAAAATATTTTGCGCTGGCGGGGTTTTAAGATGACTAAGCAATTGCTGGTGAAAAGTTCCGCGCCGAGCAAGATGATCAACACCAATCCAAACGAAAAAAGCAGCGAGCTGATGATAGGATTTTGCAAGGTCGTGGCGGCAATTACCGATATAAATCCAGCCAAACTCAGCACCACGCCCGCCAAAATTGAACGCGAAAAAAGTTGCGCACGGTTTTGGGTGAATTTGGCGGAAATGATTTTTTGGTAAGCTTTCACATGGGCATTATACACGTGTAGTTACAAAAAGTCACCGTTATTAAAAGCTTGCTAAAACTTTAATGTAGTAAAAGTTTGCAAAATGTGGTATGCTTGTCCAAAATAAAACGGAGGTTTTCATGAAACGGATTTTATTAAAAATATCCGGCGAACAGCTTGGTGGCAAAAACAGCGAGGGCGGTTTTGACGTTGAAGTGGCCAAGCGACTGGCGAAAGAGGTTGAAGAGGTCATTCAAATGGGTGCGCAAATGGCGATTATGGTCGGTGGTGGCAATTTTATCAGGGGTAGTCAGGTGGCTAATGAGGACATTGACCGTGTCACGGCGGACAATGCGGGCATGCTGTCAACCGTGATCAATGCCATTCTCTTGGGCGATGTTTTTCAGCACGCCGGAGTGCCGGTGGCGGTGCTTTCCAATATGTCGGTTCCGCAAATTGTTGATGATTTTACTTATCGGCGCGCCTTAAACCACTTTTCAAAAGATCGGGTGGTAATTTTGGCGGGTGGCACGGGCATGCCTTTTGTCACGACTGACACCGGCGCAATCATGTTGGCGTTGCAACTCAAATGTGATGTTGTTGCCAAAGCTACTAAGGTTGATGGCGTGTATGTGGAAGACCCGATTGAAAATCCCAAAGCGCACAAATTGGAAACTTTGACTTATAACGAAGCCGTGACCAACTCCAATATTCGGGTGATGGACAAGGCGGCGCTGGGAATGGCGGGCGATAACCACTTGCCGATTGTGATTTTTGAGTTGTTAAAAGACGGCAATATTACGAAAATTGCGAAGGGCGAAAACTTGGTACCAAAATTAGCTAAGTCCGGTCTTATTGCATAACTCCTCCATTCATGGGTACGGAGTCGTGACAGCCTATCGTCATTGGTGTCAGTCGGCTCATCGCTTTAATCTGTCGTCACAGATTAAAGAGCCCCATGAAGAGGGAATTATGCAATAAGACCCCAAGAAATTTCTCACCCAAGAAAGTTGACAAACTATTTTAATTATGTGTTTATTTGCTTAAAAAGTTCAAGACTTATTTGTTGCGACCTCCGCGCGTCATCAAGATATGCGTGATTGCTGCCGCCAAAGCGTCTGCCACGTCATCAGGTTTTGGCACTTTTGTCAAGCCAAGTTGCATGCGCACCAATTCTTGCATTTGCTTTTTTTCTGCTCGCCCGTAACCCGTCAGAGATTGCTTGATTTGCAACGGCGTGTATTCAAAAATCGGCAGATTTTGTTTTTTCGCCGCCAACATCGCCACGCCCCGTGCGTGAGAAACCGCCATGGCGGTCGTAATATTTTGCGCAAAAAACAACTTTTCAATCACCACTTGCTCGGGGTGAGTCTCCAAGATAATCCCCGTCAAACCATCAAAAATATCTTCCAGCCTCACAGCCAGTGGCGTATGCGCTGGCGAAGTAATCACCCCCGCCGCCACCATGCGCATTTTGCGTTTTGCGTCCACTTCCACCACGCCAAACCCCAAAATCCCCGTACCTGGATCGATCCCCAAAACTTTCATAAGAAAGATTATATCACGGCTTGAAAAAACTTTGCTTTTTCAAATTGCTTGTGCTACAATTAGACAAATGAACAGATTGGCGAGGTATTTGAATCGGCATATTAGTGGAAACGTTTATTCCGCGAAGCGCGTGCTTGCGGCTTTTTCAACCGATAAAAGCATTTTGGAAATCCAACCGAAGTTGGTGGCGGTGCCTAATACCACTTCTGACGTGCGAAAATTGACGCGATTTTCATACGAACTGGCGGAAAAAGGCATCAATTTGGGGTTAACTGTGCGTGGCAAGGGTACCGACAAAACTGGTGCCGCCATTGGCAACGGCGTGATTGTTTCTTTCAAAGAGGAAATGAATAAGATTTTGGAAATTGATCCGCGCCAAAAATTGGTGCGCGTGCAGACTGGCGTGAGTTTACGTGAGCTGAATAATGCGTTGAGTTTGCACGGGCTGACAATTCCAATTGCTGCGACTGACCGCACGATTGGCGGGTTGATTGGCAACAATTATTCTGGGCCGATGAGCTATAAATACGGTGGTATTTTGGACTATGTTCAACAAGCGGAAATTGTGCTGAGCAACGGCGAGGTTATTCAAACCGAAAAATTGACCAAGCGAATGACAAAACGCAAGCAGTCCCAAAACAATTTTGAGGGGCAAATCTATCAAGACATTGTGGCGCTCTTGGAGCGCGAACAAATGGCGATTGGGGCGTTGAAAGTTGGCGGGGAATTGGATAATTCTGGATACAAAAACATTGTCAAAGTTGACCAAAACGGGATTTTTAACATCTTGCCGCTGTTTTTTGGTGCGCAAGGCACTTTGGGCATTGTCACGGAAGTGATTTTGGAAGCGGAATATTTTGAGGAATTGCCCTTGTTTTTGGCGGCGGAGTTTCCGGATTTTGAATCAGCCAGCGTCATCATGCACGAAGCCTCGCTGCTCCAACCCGCATTGATGGACATTTATGAAATAGATTTGATGAAAGAGGCGGAAGCTTCCGGCAAAAAAGCCACCTTTTTTGATGATCATTTATCCAGCGGACTACTGTTACTGGTGGGTTTTGACGACCATCGCAAACGCGCCAGACAGAAAAAAATCAACCGCTTGTTGGGTTTGCTCGGCGAAAATATCAACTACAGCGTGAGCAACGAAGACAACTACGAAGACTTTTTGGAAATCAAGGAGATTTTATCCGCATACTTAAACGACACGAGCGGCGGAGTCAGAGTGCCATTTTTGGATGATGTGATGGTGCGCCAAGAATATTTGGGCGAGTTTTTTGAGGGGTTGTCGGGCTTGGAAAAGCAATTTGGCTTGAAATTACCGGTGTATGGTTCGGTGTTATCCAATGTGTATTCGGTGCGTCCGGAGCTCAACCTCAAGAAACAATCGGATCGCATATTGTTGTTCAAATTGCTCAAGCGTTATTCAGCGATGGTGGAGCGGTTGCGGGGTAGCATTACGGGTGGCTCGCCAGAGGGGCGGGTGAAGGCCATCGTTGTGGAGGCGGAACAAGATGCCAAAATGGCGGAAATCAACGCCGAAATCAAAGCCATCTTTGACCCAAAAAACATTTTCAACCCAGGTGTTAAAACGGAAGTCCGGCTGGGCGATGTGGTATCGCAGTTGCGTTATGATTATGATGATGGTATTATTGAGTAAATAAAAAGTGTCTTTTGCGATTATAGGGCGGTCTGAAGTTCAGGTTGCCCTATTTGCGCTCGGGCAATCTTTCAGCTTCATGAACAGATGAGTGGCTATATAATGGCTATTTTTTCAAAAAAATACTTGACAACAACATAAGCGGGGTGGTAAACTCACTTCGTAGGGTTCTAGTAATAAATAAAAAACTTAATAACATTTAACTTGCGGGAGAGATGGGAAAGCTCCTTATGCTTAATTTAAGAAAACATTATTGGCACGTTCATGGACGGCTGTCGTTTGTGGCGCGCGTCATGATTATCACTGTTGGATTGGGCATTATGTCCTTTGCCTTGGGTGCCATTGTCAAACGCTCGGAGGCTAGCAGTTATACCGCAACTAGCGGAGAAGTTTCTTCGTATTTGGCATCAAACACGGGTGCTAGTTTGAATGATATTATTGCTAACTTCTCTGATAAAACAATCATTGAATTGCCAGCCGGCACTTACAAGCTTTCAGACAACCTTGTGATTAATCAGCGGCTGATTTTGCGTGCGGCGGCGGGTGTGAAAGCTGACGAGGTTATTATTGATGGGACTTCGTGGTGGGACGATAACATTTTCATGCCGGGTTATTATATCGATATGGCTTATGCTGGGGCGATGATTGAGGGGGTGACTTTGACACATCTTGGGACCAGTCCGATAGATTTAGACGTTGATCACACCAACGATAGCGCTTATCAACGCACTGGTTACTCTATCGCCGTGCGGGGTGGCACAATTAACCGTAGTATTATTGTGGATAATGTCGGTAATTATGTAGATAAAAATAACAAACGACAATCTGGCATAGTGGTTGCACTGATGAGCGGTACCTTAAGTGGCAGTTTGATTGCACATAACGGTGTTGCTTTCAAGCAGAATAATCTTTGCCAGACCAAGGAAATTATACAGATGGTAGGCACGTCACATTTAATAGGAAACACAATTGTCAATAATATTTCTAACACTCCTGGTGGTAATCGGAATTACTGTTACAGCAACGACCCATGGACTGGTAAACGGTATCCGTATGGACAATATTCAGATTATGGGGATTATTATTATTGGGATAACTATGCTGTGGATGCGTGGGATGACCCCATTCTTGAAAACAACGTGATTGACCGTCCGGTTGTCATAAACTTTCAGCCAACTGTTTCTGGTTTACCGCCAGCAACACTTTTGTATGAAGATAATTGGATACATAAAGAAACTGAAAATAATTATTTTGCCAACGGTGATTTGACTGGGCTATTTATCAACAGTCCGGGCGTAGCTGGGGCGACACTTCCGAGTGCTTCTTTGCCAAACTATGATTATGCTCCAGCGCCAGATTCACCTTTAATTGATGCCGGTACTGATGTGTTTTATCCATCAATTCCGAATGACTTAACCGGTCAATTGCATTATTTGGGTGATGCGCCGGATCTCGGAGCGTATGAGTCAACGGGGGGGGGGGCGCCCCATCATTCACGCAATACCCTGATGATGTTGTCTATGTTACACCAAGTGGTGCGGGCAGTGGCGATGGTTCATCTTGGGGCAACGCTATCAATGGCAACGGGACTGGTGGGCCGCAAGCGGCTTTGATTGCCGCTGTGCGTGGTGGAGCGCATCAGATTTGGTTTGCTGAAGGCGATTATCACGTGCTAGGTCGCGAATTTCTCTACACACGCACAAAATCCCATTACGACATCACGGATAATCTCACAAGTGGCGTTTGGGCGGGCTTGCTTGTGGCACCGTCATACGGTGGTGATACCGCAGCATTGGGTCATATGAAGATTTACGGTGGATTTGTCGGAGGTGAAACGTCAATTGAGCAACGCCCCAGCTTTACTTATCAAAATAAAGAGGGTACAGACATTGGCGTTAAGTTGATGGGATCGCAAATTGATTCTACCACGCATTTTATTGGTCAGCGTGGTTTGGCACCAGTCAATGACCCTGGCATCTTAAACTTTGGAGATACTTTGTCTTTTACGGAGATACAGCCAGACAAACTTAACCTCATCAATCAAGATACGCCAACTTTACGTCAGCCGACCCTGCCGTCACAAGGTGTGAACGTTATTAAGCAGGTGGAATATGCCGGTAGAGGTGATTTAGCGGGTGAGTTTCGTCCTTTGATTGATGGCGTGGAAGTTAGTAATGGTTTTAGTGCTATCTACACAAATCTCTTGTGGAACGGTGCGCAAGACACTTTGTTGAACACGTCAGTTTTTGGTGGCGCTGGGATTTTTCAACACGGTGGCAATATTAAAAATAGTTATGTACACGATAATTATGATGCGGTGGCAACTTTCCTGACGATGTATATGAGCTGTGGGGGTGGCATCTTTATGACGGGCGGAACGATTGACAGTGCGGTGGTAATCAATAACGTATCTGAAACCACTGGCGGTGGCATATTGTTGAACGGCGCCCGTTTGCTAAATAGTTACGTAGCGAACAATTATGCTTTTAAGGAAGGTGGCGGTGTTCATACTGGTTCAGCGACAAACAATGCAAGTGTGTCGCCTGAAATTACCAATACGGTCGTGACCAACAACAAAACTCTCAAAATCCCCACTGAAATGTTTGCCCATCCCAGTGGCAACGGTGGCGGGATTTGGATGAGTGACGCTAATAGCACTAAAATCCAAAATACTACGGTTTATGGCAACTCGGCAACTGGTGACAGTAAAACCTCAGGTCTGGGTGATAATATTTATATGGCTGGTGGGGAGCTGACTGGTGTTGTAAGCTTAGGCGCTGAGCATGCTTTTGCCGACACTGAAAGAACCCTTTGCTATCATTTAGATGGTTATTTGACAGTTTCTGTAGCGGGCGATTGTATGTCTCTGTATTTTCCTTGGACAGCGAGCATGGATGTTACCATATCTGGTACGAATATTGCTATAATGCAATTTTTGAATAGTCTATCTAGTAATATAGTGAACGGAGAGGGGTCTTATGATGTTCATATTGATGTAATTGGTGATGATGTGTTCGCACTGGAAACTTTGTTTAGCGCTTACCTTCCGTCTTTTCAAGGAACTCCAGCTGACTCAACTGTAGTTGTTCATACTAACGGACATGTGAACTTAAGTTTCTGGGGTCAATTTTCAACGGATTCACTGACATCTGCCAATTTACACATTAAAGTAGGTGGTGGCTCGGCATGTTCGTCAGCTTACGATTATGGGCAGCTTGGTGGGGGTATAAGTCTTAACGTTAGTTTTGACAATAATGGTCATTGCGTTGTATTTTTGCCATTTGAAATCACTTCCATCACCGATGCCAAAGCCTTTCTGGATGGTCGCATTGCCGCTGACAGCGATGTATTATTTGCTTATGCCTCTGGCAATGAGACTGATGGCTACGTCTATGATAATTATTGGACGGCAGACGAGCTGGGTGTTAGTGATGAATGGATGGAAACGGGGACCTCAGCTATTGACACTAGCAACTCGGATATTTATGTGACGAACGAGGCTTTGCTGGATAAAATTACTTATTCTGCGGCTCTTCGTGTAATGGGGGCAAATGGCGTTTTGGAGTTGGGGCCCACGAACATTATGAGCGGTCTTGATGATATTGACACAGTTTTCGCCGATGCCAGCAAGCATAACTTCCGAATTAACGGCAATTCACCACTTTCTGGCGCTGGGGTATTACTTGGCAGTGTTACGCATGATATTGTCGGGGATCAACGCAGGGTGGCAGATATTGGTGCTTACACTTTCTATGAAGAGGAAGAAGAAGATGATGTAGAAATCCCAGGTACGGAAAGCGATGAAACAGAAGCCGAAGACGAACTGGGTGTGCCAAACACGGGTGATTTAGCGCCTTTGACAAATTATGCTAATTTGACCCTGTATGTGGCTGGCTTTGCCACTGCGGGTTTGGTCGCTGGGTTGGCACTTGCCAGACACATACGCAAGCGCATTTAGTTTCAAGTTTATTTGTGTTATATTCATTGAGATGGAAGATTTGCGCAATGTAGTTGATGAATATAAGGGTTGGTCAAATGAGGCGATTGTGGCGGACTTGGATGAGTCGCGCGTGGATTTGGAGGTGGCAATTGAAAATCTGGCGCATGATTTCAATATGGGAACGGTGGTCAGGAACGCCAATGCCTTTAACGTGCGTGCGGTGCATGTCATTGGCAAAAAGCATTATAACCGGCGTGGCGCGATGGCAACGGATAAATATTTGCACATTTTTCATCACGCCAGTTTGGACGAATTTGTAAAAAACATAAAAACGCGCGGATGGAAAATCATAGGAATAGAAAACAATACGCCAAATGCGAAGCCACTGAACTCTTTTCAATTCGTGAAAAATACGGTGTTGGTGTTTGGGTCGGAAAGCACGGGACTCAGCCCCGAAATGTTGGCGGCGACAGATGACATCGTGAAAATTGAGCAATTCGGCTCCACGCGCTCGGTCAATGTGGGGGTGGCAAGCGGGATTACTATGTATCAATATCTCAAACAATGTGGTATATTGGATAAATATGAAAGCAAATGTTAAAAAAATCTCAGACGTAAAGGTGGAAATTGCGGTCGTTTTGGACAGGGAAGATTTGGAGCCAGCACGACTAAAAGCTCTACAAAAATTAGCAGGAGAGGTGAAAGTGCCTGGCTTTCGCTCGGGCAAAGCACCATCTAATTTAGTGGAAAAACACGTTGACCCCAACCGGTTGGCATCGGTGTCGCTGGAACAAGCGATTGGCGACACGTTGTGGAAAACTTTTTCCGAACACAAAATCGCCCATATCGGACGACCGGACGTGGTAGTCACCAAATACGTGCCAGGCGAATCGGCGGAATACACGGTGACGGTGGAAAAATTGCCGGAGATAAAACTTGGCGACTATAAAAAATTAAAAACCAAAAAACCCGTGACGAAAGTTTCCGAAAAAGACATTGAGGCGGTTTTGCAAAACATTCAAAAAAGTTTTGTGGAGAAAAAAGCCGTGGCGCGCAAAGCGAAACTTGGCGATGAAGTGGTGATTGATTTTGAGGGCAAGATTGACGGTGAATTGTTTGAGGGCGGCTCAGCCAAAGATTTCAAATTGGAGCTGGGATCAAAAACTTTTATCGCTGGCTTTGAAGAGGCGGTGGTCGGGCATGAGTCTGGAGATAAGTTTGACATCAAGGTTACGTTCCCGAAAAATTATCGCATTGAAGCGCAAGCGGGGAAGAAAGCGGTGTTTACGACTCTGTTAAAACAGGTGAATGAACTGACTTTGCCGAAGATTGATGATGAATTGGCGAAGAAAAGCGGGGCATTTGCGACTTTGAAAGAATTGAAAGCCGACATCAAAGTCAATCTCGCGCACCAAAAAGACCACGAAGCGACAAATCAATACAAAGACGAATTGGTTTTGGAATTGGCGGACAAGAGTGCGCTGGTGGCACCGGAGATTTTGCTGGAAGATCAAAAGAAGTTAATCCGCCAAGACATTGAGCGTAATTTGAGTTTTCGCAAAGTCAAATTGGAAGAGTTTCTGAGGTCAATGCACAAGACTGAGGCGGAATGGGAAGAAACAGAATTAAAACCAATGGCGGAAAAACGTGTGCGTATGGGGTTGATTTTGGCGAGACTGGCAGAAGAGTTCAAGATAACAGTATCGGACAAAGAAGTGGCGGAAAAAGTGGCGGAGTTAAAAACCGTCCACCAAAAAAATCCGGAAGTATTAAAACAGCTTGATATGCCAGAAGTGCAAAGAGATATTAAAAATCGCTTAGTGACTGAAAAAACGGTTGACGAATTGGTGAAAATAAATACTTGATTTTTGAAATGGTTATGCTAAACTTGAAGTAAGCATTGAAAGGAGTGGAAATGAGGGCAATTTTTAAGCAATATGTGGAGACGCACTGGTGGGCGTTCCTGTTGGAAGGGGTTATAGCTGCCGGCCTTGGCTTGTTTGCCTTGTTCAATAAAATCACAGAAATACACACGTTAGCAATTATCGTGTCAATTGCGCTAATGTTAATGGGGGCTTTGGAAATCGTCCGTTCGCTACTAGCAATAAAAACTCAAAAAGATTGGGGTTTAAGCCTATTTATCGCCTTAATTGAAACAGCGGTGGGGGTGTTTGTTTTACTAAATCGCAACGGCGAAGTCGGGTATTTAGTAATAGCTATTTCGGGCTATATGATTGCGCGCGGTATTTTTGACTGTCTTGTGGCGCTAATCAGTCTGACATCACACGTTGACCGTTTTATGTGGGTGTTGTCTGGTATCGTTGGTACGGTGCTGGGTTTTGTGGCGCTAGCTTCCGGTGATTACAACGGATCTTCCGTTTTTTGGATTTTGGGTTCATATATGTTGGTGTTTGGCATTACCGATATGATTTATGCCATTCACGCACGCTTTATCTTGAAAGACATTGAAGAAACCATCAAACGACCAGTGAACAAGAAAAAGAAATAACAGTTTTTTATTGTGACTTACTAACCTGAAAATAACGGTTGTCTTATACGCCGATTTGGGCTATAATTTTATCCATGAAACAATATCATCCGAACGAGATTGAGCCGAAGTGGCAGGCGATTTGGGAAAAAACCCAAGCGTTTGAGGCGGAGGATTTTTCCGAAAAGCCGAAAAAATACATTGCTGAAATGTTTCCATACCCCAGTGGATATGGTTTGCACGTTGGGCATGTGCGTAATTTTACGATTGTGGACGTGCTTGCGCGGTTTTATCGTAAACTTGGATATAACGTTATGCGTCCTTTCGGTTACGATACGTTTGGTTTGCCCGCCGAAAATTACGCCATCAAAAGTGGTTTGCCACCACAAGAAACGACCATCACCAACATCAATCATTTTCGGGAACAATTTGGGCGCATGGGTATGGGCGTGGATTGGTCGCGCGAAATCAACACTTCCGACCCCGAATATTATCGTTGGACGCAATGGGTGTTCAAACGGCTATTTGAAAAAGGTTTGGCGTACCAAGCGGATAATTTTCAATGGTGGTGTCCGGTGGATAAAACGGTGCTCGCAAACGAACAAGTGGAAAATGGACGTTGTTGGCGATGTGGCTCGGAAGTTGAAAAAAAGCGCATGCGACAATGGTTTTTCAAAATTACGGCG
Organism: Candidatus Nomurabacteria bacterium; assembly: GCA_031278275.1. Classification (GTDB taxonomy): domain Bacteria; phylum Patescibacteriota; class Saccharimonadia; order Saccharimonadales; family Saccharimonadaceae; genus JAISOF01. Next base: position 12,155 of record JAITKW010000020.1, read on the forward strand.
TATGCAGATGAACTTTTGGCTTGTATTGACGAGTTGGACTGGCCGGAAAAAATCAAGACCATGCAAAAAAATTGGATTGGGAAATCCGTAGGTGCGGAAGTGGAGTTTGAGGTTCTTGACCAAATACCAGCCAAAAACAAACGTCAAACTCATGCCAAAATCAAAGTTTTTACCACACGTATTGACACGATTTTTGGCGCAACATTCTTGGTTTTAGCTCCTGAACACAAGTTAATTTCTCAGCTAGTGACCAAAAACACTACAAGCAAAGTGACGCAGTACGTGACGAATGCCTTGCGTAAAAGCGAAGTTGAGCGCCAAGAAAACAAGGAAAAAACCGGCGTGTTCACGGGCGCTTATGCCATCAACCCTATGACCAAAGCCAAAATCCCGATTTGGGTGGCGGATTACGTGCTGGGGAATTACGGCGAGGGGGCGATTATGGCGGTGCCGGCGCACGATGAACGTGATTTTGAGTTTGCCAAAAAGTTTGATTTGCAAATTATCCAAGTGGTGGAAAATAATGATAATGATAAATGCTATCATGGCGAGGGGAAACTGATCAATTCCGGCGAATTTGATGGTCAGCAATCCGATAAGGCGCGGGAAGAAATCACAAAAGAGCTAATAAGACGCAAGATCGGCAAGGAGCGCACGACTTATAAAATGCGCGATTGGCTCATTTCGCGCCAGCGTTATTGGGGTGCGCCAATTCCAATTGCTTACGACAAAACTGGCAAGGCGCACGTCATTTCTGATGATAAATTACCGGTGTTGCTCCCGAAAATCACGGATTATTTGCCGGACGATTCTGGGCGTTCGCCACTCGCTAAAGATGAAGATTTTATGAAAGTCGTGATTAATGGCGAAGTGATGACGCGCGAATCGGACACGATGGACGGTTATGCTTGTTCGTCTTGGTATTTGTTGCGTTATTGTGACCCGAAAAATGCCAAGCAGGCGTGGGATAAGCGCAAGGCGGACTACTGGAATCCGGTGGATTTTTATGTGGGCGGCGACCATGCGGTGGCGCACTTGTTGTATGTGCGATTTTGGTGCAAGTTTTTCGCTGATGAGGGGCTGATAGATTTTCGTGAACCGGTGAAAAAATTGCTTTACAACGGCTACATCAATGCGCCAGACGGCAAAAAAATGAGTAAAAGCAAGGGCAATGTGATTGATCCGCTAGAGATTGTTGAACAAGGTTACGGTGCGGACGCGCTTCGCACTTATGAAATGTTTATTGGGCCGTACGACATGGACGCAGCATGGGCGACTGAGGGGCTGTCGGGCGTGTATCGCTTTTTGAACCGCATTTGGACGCTTACGCAAGAATATTTGAAAGCCCAAAAATCCGCCCAAAATCATACCAAAGATCAAATGTTGTCAAAATTACAACATTCTACCGTCAAGCGCGTCACGGAAGATTTGCATCGTAACAGTTTTAATACGGCGGTCGCAGCCTTGATGGAAATGACGAACGGGCTGTATAAACTGAAAGTTCATGGGTTCTCCAAAGATTTTGAGTCCGCCATTAAAACTTTATTGGTGCTACTGTCGCCTTTCGCGCCACACCTTGCGGCGGAACTTTTTCAGCAACTTGGGTGTGATATTGACAAGGCAAAATGGCCGAAATGGGACGAAAAATATTTGACAGCGGAAAAAGTGACGGTGGTGGTGCAAGTTAATGGAAAATTGCGGGGCAAATTGGAAGTGGAGACTGAGAGTTTGAATGACGAGGCGCAATTGGGAAAACTGGCAAAGTCAGAGCCGAGTGTCAAAAAACACCTTACCGGACAAAAAATTAAAAAAATTATTATTCTGCCCAAGAATAGATTGGTGAACATTGTCATATGAGTAAACAAATGAAGTTCACCAAAAAAGATATTATCAACATTCTTTGGATTTTTAATCAGTTGGAAGCGGAGATTATTGATGACACGTTGGTGCAAGATGTCATCGTGACCCACCCCAGCCCAGAAAACACGATGCTGAGTTTCAAGTTTGAGGAGCGTAAGTTTTTTGCGTTGCTTGATACTAATACCGACAAAAAGCATTTTATCAGCGAAATTAAGTCAAAAGACACTAACGCGAAAGTTGAAATCATCGGCGTGAACGTTTTCAAAGGCAAAATAATTAGTTTGGCAAAAGAAAAAATAACCAAAGAGCGTTTAGATGTGTTTTTGACCAAACAAAACCCAAAATTGTCGCGCGCGCTGTTGCAAAAATACATCAAAAATGGGCAAGTAACGGTTGACGGGGTTTTGGCGGTGCGACCGAGCCAGATGGTCAATCTTGACGCAAATATAGAGATTATTCAACCAAAAAAAGTGGCGGATAAAATTGACTTGCCGGTGATTTTTGAAAACGATGACGTGGTGGTGATTGAAAAACCGGTGGGGATTTTGACGCACAGCAAGGGCGAGTTTAATGACGAAACAACTGTCAGTGATTGGTTGTGCCAAAAAATGCGAGCGGTTGCGGTGTCAAATCGTTTCGGCATTGTACACCGTTTGGATAGAGCTACGTCTGGCGTGATGATTTTGGCGAAAAATGATACGGCGATGAAAGCGTTGCAAGAACAATTCAGTGAACGTAAAACCCAAAAGTTTTATTATGCCTTAGTGCGAGGGCAAATGAAGCAAACTAAAGCTTTGATTTTTCTGCCCATCAAGCGCGACCGCAAAAAACCAACCACTTTCAGAGTGGATCCGGCGGGACGGGTCGCCGAAACGGTGTTTGAAGTCATAAAAACCAACGGGCAATACTCGCTGTTGAAGCTGACACCCATAACTGGGCGCACGCACCAACTCAGGGTGCACCTTGCACATCTCAAACACCCGATTGTGGGTGACGCGGTATATGGCGGAGAAGTGGCTGCAAGAATGATGTTGCATGCGGAAAATCTGGAAATAACTTTGCCTAGCGGAGAGCGCAAGATTTTTAAGTCTGAGATTCCAAAGGAGTTTTGGCAATATGTGGATTGATTCTGATGTTGCGCTCTTGGATTTTGTGAAAAAGTTTGATTTTATTATTGCAACTGGTTTTAACAAAAATCCCAAAACATTTTTTGGACGCAATAGTTTTGTGATTGAAAAAGCTGAGGAAAAATCCAAAATCCCGTTGGAAAAAGTGCAGGAAATCATCAATCTCGCTAAAACCAAAAATCAAATCCGCCAACTTTTTATTATCAATCACGCCGAGGATTTGAGCGAAAGCGCCGCTAATGCTTTTTTGAAATTGCTGGAAGAACCTGGCGGCAATAATGCTTTTTTGTTTTTGGTCGGCGACCTGAGCCAGATCCTGCCAACTATCAAATCGCGAGCGACTATTTTTAGAATTAAGCGGTCAATCAGTTTGGAGGCGGAAATAAAAAATTACGCCGAAGAAGAGCGCCAAATGGCAAAAATATTGGTGGCTGGGAAAAGTTATGACATTTTGAAAATTGCCAATGTCCTCGCCAAAGAATGTAAAAATGGAGTCAAGGGCAGAGAAAAAACCAGACGGATTTTTTTGCTTGCCCTGAAAATGTTGGAGAAGATGATGAGCGACAACCCAAGAGCTGCTTTGATTAGCCGAGCAGATAAAATTGAACTGGCTTTGAGGGGTGTGGCGAAAAATCTCAACGTAAGACTTTTGGTGCTGAGTTTGGCGTGAAAACGGCCGCTCTTTCAAGCGACCGTTTCGGTTGTTCTTTTTTGCGATAAGCTGAAGTTAGGTTCGTGCTGCACAGGCGGCCTTGAAGACTTTGTCACGGGATATTCTGTGCAACGTCTCTTTGGCAATCTTGCTGTCGCAGACTTGTTGCTGCGCCAATATTGCCGCAATCGCCTTGAACTCCTTCGCATATTCCGGATTACCTACAGTCTCCAACCGAACATTTTCGGTCAGATTGATGAAAAATGACAATAGCTTTGTATTTTTACTATAAATAATCTTATACTCTGCGTCCGTTGTAAAGCTCAAATCTTTGAGCCCTACTTGGTTTTGGTCACCTTTTCTTTGTCCCTTATGGAAGAACAAGTCCAAGGTTGGATACCCAGCCACTTTAACGCGAATTAAACCTGAAAAGTTTAATGGCGCTAAAACTTCTTTCGCCTTGCGGATAACATTTTGCGTCCAGTCGGAGGAAGGGTTGTCACGTGTAAAATCTTTAGCCATAATCACATCTCCTTTTTTTGTATAAATGTTGTCAGCACCAAAAATCATAAAAAGAAACAATTTAAGGTGCAATTATTGCACGATTGTAGCACAGGAGCCGTTGAATGTCTATATGAAAAATTACAACATTTCTTGTTATATAATTTTACCGTTAATAAAAAGAGCCATTTTTTTGGTATGCCATATTTTTTCCAAAAAGTCACTATATATTACGGCTACAAGTGTGATATAATGGTCAAAAGAAAAGAGTTTTATTAGAAGGGTTTGTTGAGTATGAGTGAAAAAGCAAAAAAGAATGGCGCTATGGTGAAGAAGGTGGCGAAGAAATCGGCAAAGGCTACGAATGTTGCCAAAACAAAGGCTGGTTCGACTAAAAAGACCAGTAAAAAACCTAGCGATGCTACGAAAATTACGATTAAGTTGGAAAATCAAGTGCAAGAATCGGAGAACTTAAAAACGGCGAAAAAGGGTTCAAAAACTCGTGCCAGCAAGGTTTCTTCGGCTGCTAAGCCCGCCCAAAAATCCCGTAAGCCCAAAAAACCCAGCGATAAATTGGCGGACAGGTCGCTACTGACGCGGATTTTGCAAACGGTTTTTGGCGATGCGCAAAAGAAAACGCTGAAACGTTTGATGAAAAAAACGACACAAATTGAAGATTTGGCACAAAAATATGAGAAAATGACCGAAAAAGAACTTCGTGCGCAAACGGATATTTTGAAAGAAAAATTAAATGAGAAAGATGGAACTTTGGATGCGATTTTGCCGGACGCATTTGCTTTGGTGCGCGAGGCTTCCACGCGGGTTTTGGGCATGCGGCATTTTCCAGTACAATTGGTGGGTGGCATAACTTTGCATGATGGTAATGTGGCGGAGATGAAAACGGGCGAAGGCAAGACTTTGGTGGCGACTTTGCCACTGTTTTTGAATGCTCTGGAGGGCAAGGGCGTGCATCTTGTCACGGTGAACGATTATCTGGCGCAACGTGATGCGGGCTGGATGGGCGAACTATACGATTTTCTGGGGCTTTCGGTCGGTGTGATTATCAATGACGCATCTTTTATTTATGATAAAGATTACAACAATGAGGGGCATTTTGATGAGCGATTTTTCCATTTGAAACCAGCCACACGCAAAGAGGCTTATGCGGCAGATATTACTTATGGCACCAACAACGAGTTTGGGTTTGATTATTTGCGCGACAACATGGTGAAAGAGGTGGAAATGTTGCGTCAACGTGAATTGAATTACGCTATCGTAGACGAAGTTG
>JAITKW010000021.1 GCA_031278275.1 Candidatus Nomurabacteria bacterium
ATAACGGCGTTATTTTTATTTGGAATCTGAAACCAAACCACATCATCGCCTTTATCTGTATTAGCGGTAAAACTTGAAGTTAGTGTTGCGCCCCATTGGTTAAAATCTAATTGGCTTAAGGCGCTAGGGTCAGGATTAAAGTTAGCGTCAAAACTCAGACTACCAATGACTGGGCTAATATTATAACTACCATTACAGTCAGCAACAGTAGTTGTTTTAAGACAATTATACTCGCTGTTAGTAGAAAGTTTTAGGTTATAGCCAGCGGGATTGTCAGTAATGGTAGTGGCGGTAAGACTAGCAGTTTGCGTTGGCATACCAGGAGTTAAGTTCATATCAATAGAAAGCGTACTTAAGTTAAGTGAAATAGTCGGCACAGAATTGCCTTTTAATGGAGCGGCTAAAACATCAACCGAGACGGGTGGGAAGATAAGCAAAGAAACCATAGTGGCTAAAGCAGTAAAAACCAGCCAACGGGTTGAGTTAAAGGAGTTTAGCAACGCCATAAAAAACTCCTTTGGATTGGAAAACTAGCGGAGCGCAACGAGAGAGAGAGAGAGAGAGAGAGAGAGAGAGAGAGATTGTCGCACGCTAGCAAGCTTCGCCTTTTGCGACCAACAAAACCTCCCTTTAGTAACTTTCTCTAGCATAACAACTTTATCATAACATAAGTACTAAAAGAAAAACAAGCACTTTATTTTTGCGACCTATCACACAATCAACAAAACTAATTTTAGCACTCTGGTATTGACAGTGCCAAAATATACTGATAATATGAATGGCAAAGAGTGATATTAAACAAGGAGGATTATGGCGAAAAAAGTTTTTTATAACGAAGAAGCAAGGGAACGAGTTTTGGGTGGGGCGAAAGCGTTGCATGATGCGGTGAAAGTCACTTTCGGGCCGAAAGGGCGCAATGTCGTGATCGGCAAAGGCTACGGTGGCCCAACCGTGACGCATGACGGCGTGACGGTGGCAGAGGCGGTGGATTTGCCGGAAAAAGATGATGAACCTGTGGGCTACAAGGTCGGTGCGGAGCTTATCAAAAACGCTGCGAGCAAATTAAACAAGGTGGCGGGCGATGGCACCACCACTGTTACAGTTTTGACTTATCACATCTTGGCGGAAGCCAATAAATTGATTGCTGCCGGACTGAACCCGATGGAATTAAGGAAAGGAATTGAGGAAGCTGGCACGGAAATCGTGGCGAAATTGGACAAAAAGGCCGAAAAAATTGATGGCAAAACCGATAAAGTTGCGGAAGTGGCGACAATTTCCGCCGGTGATGCGGAAATTGGCAAGTTGATTGCTGACGTGATTGCAAAAATTGGCAAAGATGGTGTGGTGACGGTGGAGGCTGGGCAAAGTTTAGAGATGGAGAGCGAAGTGGTTGAGGGTTTTTCTTTGGACAAGGGTTATATTTCATCTTTCTTTGCCACCGATATGACTCGGCTTGAGGCGGTGTATGACAAGCCGGCAATTTTGCTCACCGACAAAAAGATTTCAGCGATTTCCGACATTCTGCCCTTGATTGAAAAAATGGCGGCGGCGGGCAAAAAAGATTTGGTATTGATTGCAGAAGAAGTTGAGGGCGAAGCGCTATCGGTGCTGGTGCTCAACAAATTGAAAGGCATGTTTAACACTTTGGCTCTGAAAGCCCCCAGTTTCGGGGACAGGCGCAAAGAAGTTTTGGAGGACATCGCAATTTTGACGGATGCCACAGTGGTGTCGGCGGACACGGGTTTGAAGTTGGAAGAGGTCGGGTTGGAAATCTTGGGCTCGGCGCATAAAATCATCGCCACTAAAGACGAAACTACCATCATCAAAGGCGCTGGCAGCGAAAAAGCTATCAAAGATCGCATTGCTTTAATCCGCGCGCAAGCCGATGACGCTCGTAACTCGTATGACAAAGAGCAGTTGGAAAAGCGAGCGGCGGCACTTTCCGGTAAAGTGGCAGTTATCAAAGTCGGTGGCGCAACCGAAACTGAAATTGATGAGAAAAAATTCCGTGTTGACGATGCGGTGGCGGCGACTAAGGCAGCCTTGTCTGACGGAATTGTGGCTGGCGGCGGCGTGACTTTGGTCAATTTGGCGAGCGAGGTTAAGGCGGATGGCGCAGATACGATTTCTGCTGGCAAACAAATCTTGAAAAATGCTCTTTTGGCACCATTTGTCCAAATTGTGGAAAATGCGGGGCTCAATTCTGGCGCATTGTTGGCAGAAGTTGAGAAAGCTAAGGCTGGTTTTGGCGTGAATGTGATGAAGCCAGAGCAAGGTCTTGTGGATATGAAAAAAGAGGGGATTGTTGACCCTGTAAAAGTAACAAAAGAGGCGATTATGAATGCCGTATCCATCGCCGCTACCGCTATTACGATGGGCGCGCTGGTGGTGGAAATCCCCGAAAAAGAAACTACACCACAAATGCCACCAATGGGCGGGGGGATGTACTAAAAGGAAAGCCCCGTGGTCGCACACCTTGACATTTTCACCAATGGGCGGGGAGTGCGCTAAAAGAGAAAGCCCCGCTTTCAAAAAAGTGGGGCTTGCTTCGCCTCAACAATTTTGCTTGCGGGGCATAACTCTCCTACACTTTTTTGGCGACGAGGGCAAGAATGTTCTTGACCTCGTCGCTGCTTGGCACACGCGTTGCTGGCAGGGTTTCGATAATGCTGCCTGCCCCCAGCCTAGCAACCACACGTGTTGCAGCCTCTTGGACCGCTGGACTTGAATTCGAGTACGCATTTGGTGTGGCGGTCAGGCTATCTAAAGCCCAGCCGTTTGTGTATTTGTCAAGGACAAGTATGATCGCCTCCATTGAGGCGTCACCTTTGGGATCAAATCCCTCTTCGGGGATATATCCCAAGGTGCTTGCAAAGCCTATGACCCATGCGTACGGGTCGCTGGCTTGCACGTCATACCTAACTGTTGCGGCGTTTGCACACCGCGATCGGGCGTTTTCTCCCAGTTTGGTGCCGTCAACGGAAAGTAGTTCAAAAATGAACGCTTCCTGCGTGTAAACGGCAAGGGTGATAGTGACACCTTCCGCTGTCGCGGTTTCTGTTGTGGTGGCGGGTTTGTAGAGTAAAACTCCTACCCACGCCACAATCAGAATCAGCGCCACTAAGCCTATGACAATTCTTCTTTGTGTTTTGCTCATTTTTGCCTCCTTCAGATAGTTCAAAGACCGCAACCTAAAAATTAAGTGTAGGTTTAGTTTTTAAGTTGCGTACAATGGTTGCATTCATGGTACCATACAAACCCGAAAAAGTCAACACTTCTTCAATAAATGGCTCTAAATCCAACCTTGAAGTATCAAAATTATAACCCGTTCAAAGCACCAGCAATTTGACGCAACCGCGCCGTCTTGGTCTCCAAATCATTAGTAATCGTTTGCAACTCTGCCACCAAATCATCTTTGCTCAGGCTCGCCAATTGATTCAGAGAGGAATTAGGACTAAGCGTATCCCCCACGGAAAGATTTTCGCGCGGGGGAAGTGTAATTTGTGGAGTGTCTTCCGATGGGGCGGAGGGTATGTCAATTTTGGTAATTTCTGGCTTTTTCACACTTCCAACCGGCAGCGTGTTCCCACTTTCGGTAAACTCTATCACATCTGGCATTATATTTCCGTCATTCATAAGCACAATTATATCACAACCATTTCAAAAAAATCAAACAATGTGGTGCGCGCGATAAGACTTGAACTTACACGAGCAAAGCTCACTAGCTCCTGAAGCTAGCGCGTCTACCAGTTCCGCCACGCGCGCATAGATATATTATAACACGTTTTGTTTTTTGAGGGATCGACTCTTTTGTCAGAAAAATCGTTTTTATATTGCCTAATCAATCCGCCTGGTCTACAATGCACTTATGGTCAAAGCAAAAACCAACTCAAAAAAATCCGTGAGCAAAGCAAAAATCGCAACTATCTCCGCCGCATCGGTCGCCATTTTAGGCGGAGGCGCTGTCTTTTATGGAATCACTCAAAACCAATCTCAAGAAAAACCGCTAGAGCCGACTTATGCTGTATCTGCGACCGACCACACAGCTGCCCAAAACAACTTATCCGCCCTTAAAAACCGCGCCAACGACCATCAACCGCCGACCGACTATGACAGTAAGTCAATGCCAGATTGGAACGATGCCGATAAAAACGGTTGCAAATCCAGAGACGA
>JAITKW010000044.1 GCA_031278275.1 Candidatus Nomurabacteria bacterium
TTGACCAAGCGCAGATAACCAGTGATGTTGTAAAAATTACAACAATCAAAGATTTTGACGAAGTGGACTTTGCGGATTTTGATTTGGTGATACGTTCTCCGTCAATTCGTCCAGACAGAATTAACGCAAAAAATATTTCGTCTGTGACGATTGAGTTTTTCAAAAAATGCCCCGCCAAAATTATTGGCGTGACGGGCACCAAGGGCAAGGGGACGACTTGCTCTTTGATAAAATCAATCTTGGAAAAAGCGGGTAAAAAAGTGTGGTTAGTGGGGAATATCGGCGTGCCAGCGTTGGAAATCTTGAGTGAAATTACCAAAAACGATATTGTGGTGTATGAAATGAGCAGTTTTCAACTTTGGGATTTGAAAAAATCGCCACACGTTGCGGTGGTGGTGCACGTTGAATTGGATCATCAAGACGTGCACAATAGTTTTGATGAGTACATGATAGCAAAAAGCAATATTGCGCTGTGGCAAAATCGCTCCGATAAAATTGTTTTTTATAGCCTTAGCAGTGACGTGGTCGCCATTGCACAAAAAAGCGTGGCGCAAAAAATACCATATCCAAATCATAATTTGGCGCACGTTGAAAATGGGTTTTTTTATTATGGGGTAAAAGAGCTTTGTCCGACATCGGTCATGAGTATTATTGGCAAACATAACATCATGAACGCACTGGCGGCAATTTCGGCGGTGGCGAATTGGACGTTAGATGAGAATGCGATTGCGGAAGGTCTGCATGATTTTACGGGTTTGCCACATCGCTTGAAATATGTAGATGGAGTTGACGGCGTGGGATATTATGACGATTCTATATCTACCACTCCGGGCAGCGCAATTGCGGCGATTGAATCTTTTGACCGACCGAAGATTTTAATTTTGGGCGGATCATACAAGGGCGCAGATTTTGGGGTTTTAGCCAAAACGGTCGCTGAGCGCAAGGTGAAATGGGTAATTTTGATAGGCGATGAAGCTCCGAGATTAGAAAAGTCATTGGCGGACGTAAATTATACCAAAATCACCAACTTTGGCACCAAAAAAACCATGCGCGAAGTGGTCTTGGAAGCCAAAAGTCGTGGGAAAAGCGGTGATGTGGTGGTGTTATCACCGGCTTGCGCCAGCTTCGGCATGTTCAAAAATTACGCCGATCGTGGCGACCAATTTATTCAAGCGGTACACGGGTTGGCGCTCAAATAAAGATACTTTTTTCGCCAATTTCGTGATAAAATGAAAGTCATAACTAAGATGAAAACGGAGGTATTATGAAAAAAGTTTTAGCGTTTGATGTGGATCAAACTTTGAATGTGGCAAAGATGCCTATTCCGGACGAAATCGCCGAACTTTTGACGGAATTATTGAATTATTACGAAATCTGTCCGATTTCGGGGCAAAAGTTTGAGCAATTTTTAATTCAAATTGTCAATCAACTAAAAAATCCGACCAACGAGCAGTTGCGCCATTTACACCTGTTTGTGGCGCAGGGCACGCAGTATTATCGTTGGGGTGATGTCAAGGGCGAGCCAGTGAAAGTGGACGGCAAGCCGACCGATTGGAAAATGGTTTATAATTACCCGCTAAGCGAAGAGCAGATTGACAAGGTCACTAAAGTTTTGGCAAAAGCCAGTCAGGAACTTGGTTATTGGGAGAAAAATCCCAAAGGCGAAATTATTGAAAACCGTATCAGCCAAGTCACTTTGTCGGCGCTGGGGCAAGAGGCGGGTACAAAGGAAAAATATGCGTGGGATCCCGACTGTAAAAAACGAGAGGCCATTGTCAAACGTGCCAAAGAATTAGCGCCGGAGTTCGGTTACGAGATTGGTGGCACTACTTCCATCAACGTGTTTACGCCTGGCATGAATAAAACTTTTGGTATGAATAAGTTGATGAAGTACCTGAAAGTCAAAAAGGCAGAGATTTTATATTTTGGCGATATGACGCAGGTCGGCGGCAATGATTATCCGGTGGTGGAAATGGGCATTGACACTATCACGGTGCGTTCGCACGAGGATACGGCGTTTGCGCTCAAAGGGATTTTGGCAGTGACGAAAAATAAGTAATTTCAAGGATTTAACGCAATGAATATCAATTTGCCGCTGAGTTCAATCAAGGGCGTGGGCGAAAAAACCGAAGCGTTGTTGACGGGCGCTGGGATTTTGACTGTGCGGGATTTGTTGTATTTTTTGCCACGAGATTATGAACACTACACTAGCGTGGGAAAAATTCGCGATTTAGCCCCTGGCAAAGTGATGGTAAAAGCGACAGTGGCGGACGTTAGTCTGTCGCGTAAAAGGCGTGGATTGGCCATGGTGGAGGCGACTCTTTCCGATGATTCTGGGGCGGTGAAAGCGATTTGGTTCAACCAACCGTACCGTGTCAAGCAATTTCGCAAGGACAAAAAATATTATTTTTCCGGCGAGCTAAGTTTTTTGTACGGGCGGTATAGTTTAGTCAATCCGTCAGCCATGTTGTCCGATGAATACGAAGCCAGTCAAGATAAATATTTGCCGGTTTACAAATCGGTGGGGGAGCTAAAATCAAATGCCACACAAAAAATCTTGCGGACTTTGAAGCCGTTTTTTCGGCTGATTCCGGAAAACTTGCCCGAAATATCGGGTTTATTGCCACGCAAAGAAGCGCTTTTTCTGACGCATTTTCCAGAATCGGCGCTTGATGTGAAAAAGGGTAGGGAGCGGTTGGCGTTTGAAGAATTATTTGAAATTATGTTGGCGAGCGAGATAAATAAAAGAGAAAACCAAAAGTTGGTTGCGCCGAAAATTGAGTTCAACCAAAAGTTGGTGGTGGATTTTGTCAAAAATCTGCCGTTCAAATTGACGGACGCACAAAGAAAAAGCGCGTGGGAGATTTTGCGAGACAT
>JAITKW010000062.1 GCA_031278275.1 Candidatus Nomurabacteria bacterium
TAAAACAGCCCGTTCTGTAGAATCTTATGCCTTCTGCGCCATAAATGTCTACACAAAAGAGACTTTAATCCACGTGGCTCGTAACAGTTCATCATATCAAGCCAAGTTATCTTTAGGGAAAGTCATTGCGACCTTTGGCAGAGAGGTCTCTATCCTTAATGATAATAGACTTTTTGTAAATCGCATATTTCAACAACCCCATAATGTTAAATTGGTTCATTAGCTTCGCTAGGATACATTGCTCCGTATATTGTGCCGCCTTATTACGAGATTTTAGACTACCGCCGAAAATAAGCGAGATTTTTGAGAGTTTTCCACAAGTTCAATTTTATGTTTATGCTATAATGAAAATGTCCAGCTATACTTTGGTCACTGGCTTGGACAGTTTATGCTTTGTCCCGCTTAGTCATTTGAGGGCAAAGTGGCGAGGTTACCAAAAATGCGACCTCAAAGAATGACTTCATTACAAAACAATAATGGAGGAAGTTCTTATGCCAATAAACAAAAAATTAAACGAAAAAATAGAGGTGATGGCGCTTTTCACCTATGGGCTGAACCCCTGCGAGCCTTTGAAGTTCAAACGGGCGAAAGGTCTTGAAATAAAAATTGAAAGCGTACTAAAAACTCAAATCAAATTTCAGGGTATTAACGCCACGCACATCTTTGATGTGACGGATGGTGAGAACGAATATCGCTTGAAGTTTGACTCTCAGAGCCTCAATTGGGCTTTGGTGGGATAAAAATCACCCGACTTCACGGTCGGGTGATTTGCTTATAATAAATATGTCGTTGTGACATTCCCCATCAACTTTTATGTCAAAAACTACTTCAACAGCAACCAAACAATCAGCGCCACCGTACCAATCAATATTACACCAGCCGCCACCATAATAATTAAAGCGGTGTTATCTTTCGGCTTAACCAGTGATGGCTCGTGAAACAATTCATCGCCAATCGGGGCAATAATTGCCCCATCTGTACTTGGCTGAACGGCTGGCGGTCGCGGAGTTTCAACTGGTTTGTTTGTCGCTGTTGATTCAGGGTTGTCAGTGGCGGGACTTTGCGACAAATCTGCGACAGTTTGTGGCGACCCTTCCTGCTCAGTTGGAGGGTTATTGGTTGTTGGTTTTTCGTTGGGATTCATTTTAATTCCTTATCTATTTATTATATTTGTTATGCTTATCATAACACAAAATGTGCTACAATATAAGCATGAAAACTTTTTTCAAAAAACACTTTTGGGTTTTTGCCGTAGTCATCGCTGGGTTATTCTTGACCTTTTGCTTAGTCCTCTCTGGCAGGCAACAACTTTGGTTTGATGAATCATATTCCATCATGGTGGCAGAAAACGACATCCCCACCATTATTGACCTTGCCAGCGCGGACATTCACCCCCCGTTATTTTATTTATTGTTGCACTTTTGGGGATCATTTTTTGGCTTTTCGGAATGGGCGCTTCGGTTCTTTATCATACTTATTTCGTCAATCACAGTTGCAATAGCAATCATCTTCACCCAAAAACTTTTTGGCAAAAAAACCGCCTTGCTTGTCGCGCCTTTTCTCCTCGTTATGCCATTTTTCATGAGGTACAGTTTTGAAATCCGAATGTATGCGCCCGCCATTTTAGTCAGCGTGGCGGCGACTTTCGCAATGTGGACAGCGTGGCGCAACAAGCTCAAGCGTTGGTGGATAATTTATGCACTGTTGGTTGCTGTTGGCATGTACTTGACTTATATGATGGTGCTGGTTTTTGTCGCACATGCTATCTGGCTAATCTTTGTGACCGCCCGTTCAGAGCCAAGCGAGCCGTTTCTCAAGCATTTTATCAAACAAAAGTGGCTACTTGCGTATCTTGGTGCCACCGTTCTTTACGCAGCTTGGATCCCAACTGCCTTGAAACACTTCTCTGGCGGCGCCTTGTCTGGCATTGGTACGATGTTCGGCTGGGAGCAACTACTGGGCTTTTTCTCTTTTTCGTTGCTTTACACCCCAACTTGGCAATTAAAACTTTGGCAAATCGCCCTTATCGCTATTGTTGTAATTACTACAACAATCTTCCTAATACACAACTTCAAAAAATATTTTTCTCAGCGTGAAAACTGGGTTTTGTTGATTTTTCTGACAATTATCCCAATTATTTTATTATTTATCATCTCCAACCCATCATTCGGTAAGCCGTCTTATATTGAACGCTATTTAATCGTTTTCATCTTATTCTTTTATCTTTTGGTCGCCACAACTTTATCCAACTCGGTGGCAAATGGGCAAAAAACCGCCATCATCGCCTATTTTTCAACTCTTGCAATTTTGACTTTTGGCACGGTCAACCTCATCAACGTTGGCAATTTCAATTTTCAACGCATGGAACGTTCCGAAAGCAAAATAGCCTCCACAGTACTTGTTGATTATTGTCAAGACCAAATTATTGTTGATGACTTTTATTTATATATTGAACTTTTCCCGTACATGCCAAAAGATTGCAATTACACATATTATTCCGAAAATCCGGTGGATTTCGCTGGCGGTTGGGCACCTTTGTCAATTCTCCCAAACAGAAGAATTGGCGACCCCACAAGCGTCACAACTGGAAAAATAGCATTCGTAACAGTGAGGGACAAGGACTTGAGTTTCACAAAACCCAATTATTACATTGAAACCGAAGCCATATCCATCGGTAGCCGAAAAATCTTATTAAACAGAACCGTCAAACTTTGCGACTTTGAACGAGAGCCATGCTATGACTGACCATTCATCTCAATTTCTGATTTAAGAACATGCCATAGGGTTGCCCTATCAAAATATTTTTGATATAATTGCCCTTAGTTATCGCGGGGTAGAGCAGTCCGGTAGCTCGTTTGGCTCATAACCAAAAGGTCGCTGGTTCAAATCCAGCCCCCGCTACCACAGAAAATCAGCACAAAACCCGTTGGGAAAATGGGCGATTTGTGTTTTGTGAGTACCCGCACCATGCCGCAATAGCTCAGTGGTAGAGCAACGGTTTTGTAAACCGTAGGTCCTCGGTTCAAGCCCGAGTTGCGGCTCCAAAAAGTTAACAAAACAACTTCATCATCAGCCATCGCAGATGTATCATAATAAATGTTATGCGCATCCTTTGTTGTTTCAAAACAATAGTTTCTCACTCCCCAGATTTCAGACTAGACACCATGTCTATTTTTTTAATAGGTCGGTAGAAAAATATACTAACGACCAAAACTAAACCTATCGTGATAACCGCTGATACGATGACGTG
>JAITKW010000073.1 GCA_031278275.1 Candidatus Nomurabacteria bacterium
ATACTTTTTGTGTTTTTTCGTGAGTTTTCCACAAAAAGCTGACTAGTCATATCTGTAATACTAAAAAATAAAAAACTAACGCGGACTGCCATTTATGAAGAGCTGGGCGGGTTGCGTAGCAAAACCAAACAAAAAAATGGCTATTGTGCGTCCAGCCGGGTTCTGTTAGTATGACGGCATGAGCGTTTCAAAAAGCATAAAGTTAGTTAGTTTGGTCGTGGTGACGGTTTTTCTTGTTGCGATTGGAGTGCTGGCGGTGGCGCTATTTGGTCAAAAAGATTTGGAATTGTCCGGTGGAACGGTTTCAACAAAGCAACATGAACAAGCGGTTTCCGAGGAAAATGGCTCAGCCACAAACAACGCCAAAACTGGCGAAGTCATAGTTGACCCCGATATTGACATCACTGACGGTGAGGTTGAACAAGTTTTGGTCACCGTTTCTCACGAATTAAAAGACAATGAACATCTCAAAGTTATCAAGACGTATGATAACCTACAGTTGGTGTTGGCGGAAGTTGACCGTGCGGGGCTGGACTTGCTCATTCACAGCAATGACATTGAGGCGGTGTCTGGCAACAAGGTGCTGGAAGTGTTTGATGCTTTGTCCGAAGGTGGCGCAACGGAAATGATTGAAAGTAGTTCAGCAAATGGGCCGGATCCGATTTCAACCATTGGGGGTGCGATTGACGGCACGCCAATGCCTTATTTTAGCGATGGAACTTATAAATACGCTGGGGCGGCGGGTGGCAGCAGTGGTTATGAAGTGGCGGTGATTGATACGGGGGTTAATAGTAGCCACTTGGCACTTTTGAATAAAGTTGTGGCGGAAGCTTGTTTTAATAGTTCCACAAACGGCGCTTACGTTAGCGGTGTGAAAGTTGAGTCGCTTTGTCCAAATGGCGACTTGTCTTCAACTGTGGCTGGGGCGGGTCAAGATTGTGTGATTGATGGTTGCGGGCACGGCACAAATGTCGCTGGAGCGATTGCCATGGGCAAGGTGACGTTGGCTAATAGCGTTGTTACTTCTGGCGTGGCACCTGCAAGCAAGATTATCGCCATGAAAATTGCCTCCGAGCAATCATATATCACGCCGAGTTCGTCTAGCAATCCTTGTGAGGTGGACGTGACTTCTTGTATAATTTTGTATCTTTCGGACATTTATTCCGCTTTGGATTACACCATCACGTTGGCGCAGTCGCGCGATAAGATTGCGGCGGTCAATATGAGCTTGGGTACGGGAGCTTATGCTACAGTGAGCGCTTGCCAGTCCACCTTTTGGGCGACTTATGGCACTTTCAAAACGGCTGTTGACAAACTTAAGGCGTTAGGCATTGCTACTGTGGTGGCGAATGGCAATGCGGGTAATGGGGAAAATCAAGGCAAAATTGCTTTTCCGGCTTGCGTTGAGGGTGTGGTGGCGGTTGGTTCAACCAGCGTTGACGGTTCTCATATGGCGTATTATTCCCAAAACGGCGCTTTGACCACGCTACTAGCACCAGGTGGCGATGGCACGGACGGCACTTTTGGCTGGATGTGGTTGCCAAAAAATGGTACGCAAAATATTTATACCGGTTCGCAAGGCACGTCCTTTGCCTCACCCGTCACCGCTGGAGCGTATGCGATTTTGCGTTCAAAATATCCGAATATGTCAGTGGATAAAATAACGGATTTGTTGACAACCACTGGTACTTTATTGGCTGATAGTCGCAGCGGTTATGACGGTTTGCAAAAACCACTCATAAATGTGTCGGCGGCACTGGCTGAAAATATTGACGATTTTTCATCTGAAATATACGACATAACTGAAAATCATATTGAACTTGGAGCGCCAGTTAGCGTCCGGACGATTATGCATATTTTGGACACGCCGTTTGGCTTCAATTTCAAAAATGGCAACCACGAAACCGTGTATCAATCCGGAGCCACGCCTTATGCGACAGCCAATTCTTTATCAAATGCAAGCGAACTAGTGGAGAACAACTGGACGGTTGAGACCTTGTCTTATCCGATTGATACTTTTTCGCCAGAAGTTTACGTTTTGGAAGTGCAGGCCTCGCCTGATGGTGATGGCAATATTGATGTTTCGGTTGAAGCTAAAGGAGTAATTAGCGTAAGTGTTGATAAGGACGAATTGGGAATAACATCATCACCGAATGCTAGTAGCAACGACAGAGTGGCGGTGACGGTTAGCACCAATATCGCCAATGGTTACACGCTCAGTTTGTCAACCTCGCAACCCAGTTTGGTTTGCCAAAGCAACACTTCCGCCACTATTGGCGCGCTCGGTTCGGCGGGTAATTTGGTCAACGACAAATGGGGCGTGGGGCTGGGTTCCATTTCCGCTGTTCCCAGTTCGTGGCGGGGTTTAAGCGTTCTGCCGTATGTGATTGATAGTCATAGTTCCTCCGCCACTTCGCGCACCAGTTATATTTACGCCGGTGTTAAAATCAGCTATTCTACTCAACCTTGCGATGATTATCAAACCCAAATTATTTTGACCATTGCCCCCGTTTTGTAATAAAACTCAACTTGAGCCAGCGGATACGGCAATTACTTGACCTAGCGGGCTAAAACTCAACTTGAGGGACGGTTTGGGCGTTGGTTTCCGCCTCAAAATATGGCTTGTCAGTTGCGTCACCTTTCAAAAGATTTTGTGGAAATTGTTTAATATAGGTATTATATGCTCTGGCTTTGTCGTTATATTCTTGGCGCGCCACGTTGATACGATTTTCCGTACCCGCCAGCTCATCTTGAAGATTTAAGAAGTTAGTGTTGGCTTTGAGGTCTGGATAATTTTCGGCAATCGCAAGCAACCGACCCAGCGCGCCGTTTAATTCCGAACTAGCTTTTGAAGTAGCGTCCACACCTTTGGCTGAAAGCAACGTTTCGCGCGCCGCCGTCACATCGGCAAAAACTTTCTCTTCATGCGTGGCGTAGCCTTTGACTGTAGATACCAAGTTGGGGATTAAATCGTTGCGGCGCTGCAAAGTCGTTTCAATCGTTGAATACGCGCTGTCCACCGCTTCACTTTTCGCAATAATCGCATTGTGGATACCAATAATTCCAGCCACCAAAACCACCACAACCGCAACAATCGCTCCTATAATTATCATTTTTTTGTTATTTACTTCTTTTTTCATATTTCCTCCTTGATTATTTTACCATAAAATCCGAGTTTCATCTACTGGCACCGCCGCCGCCAAACGACCCGCCAGATGAGCCACCACCGCCACCACCGCCAAATCCGCCGTAAAAGCCGCCACCACTATAGTAAATCCAGCCACCATACAACCCTCTGTCTTTTGACCATTGTTCTTTAGTGCCGCTCGGGTGCGAAATCAGCCACTTTTGATACATTTTGTTCTGTTTGTGAAAGCTGGAAGCGACCGAAATCGCCGTTATGCCCAAAAAAACAACCACCATTACCGGTGCTATCCAGTCAGGCATTTCTTGGCTATTTTTGACCGCTATGGTATCCTCCGCCAGATTAGCCGTTCCGTCTAATACTTGGGAAACTGCGTCAACGGTAGTAATAGCCGCCAAATCATATTGGTCATCGTTACGGTACGGCACAAAATAATCATCTAAAATCCGCCCAGCTTTGCCATCTGTGATGGTGCCCTCCAGCCCTTTGCCAATTTCCAGTCGCACCCTTTGGTCGGCTTTACTAAAAATCAGCAAAATCCCATCGTCACGCTCCTTGTCGCCAATCGCCATCTTTGAAGCAAACGTATACGCCACTTTTTCAATATTTTTCCCGCCTAAACTCGGCACACTCGCCACCACCAATGTTGCACCGCTTTTTCCAAACAGCAACTCACTTTTGGCGTTGATGGTTTGCTCGGTTTCGTCCGACAAAATATCGCCTTCATCATAAACAAACTTGCCCGCCACGAAGGCTGGAACATTTTTAGGGTCGGTATAATCTTTAGCTTTGAGGTTATTGATAATCTCACGAGTAACCCCAGCCACAATAAGTCCGGCAAGTACCAACAAAACAATGCGTATAGCCCAGACTTGCTTGCTGACTTTATTAGTTTTTCTCTTAAAAAACGCCACCTCATCTCACTTTCTGGTGACTTTGACCATCGCTGGACGCAAGGTTTCGCCACCAATTTTATATCCTGCTCTTAGCTCCTCCGCAATCACTTCTTTTTCGCCCTCGTTCTCGTCAAACGCCACCGCTTCATGTACGTCTGGATTGAAGTCCGTCCCCCGTGCAGCGTCAATCCGCACCACGCCAAGCGCCGCCAAACCAGCTTCCAGCTTCTTTTGTAAAGCCAACACGCCTTTCGCCCAATCATTCTCCGCCAAATCTGTTGGCAGATGTGAAATGGCGCGTTCAATATCATCAATCAAGGGCAGTAACTTGGAAATTGTCGTAATTTTTACAACGTTTGCCATACGCTCCTTGTCGGTTTCAACATTTTTACGGTAATTTTCAAAATCTGCTCTGATGCGTTGCAAATCATTGGTCAGCTCGGCAATTTCAATCAATAATTCTTCGTTTTTCCTCACTTTAACCTCCCAATGAATCTTCCAACATCGCACCCACACGGCGCACTAAATGCATAACTTTTGAATAACTTTGTCGGGTTGGACCCAAAACTCCAATATAAGATTTGTCTGAATATGGTGAACGAAACCGAGAAATAATCAATGTGGCGTGTGAAGTTTGACCAACTGGATTTTCGCTGCCAATAAACACGCTTAAAGGGGCGTTGGGCTTCGCTTCACGCAGCCACGGCTCAAGATTGTCAAGCAATCGCGCGACCGCTCGCATGGATTCATGCTCCAAGAACTCCGGTTGCGAAAACAAATTGCTAATTCCGGAAATATACAATTGGTCGCCAATGGTTGCCAGCCCAAGATTGCCCGTCAATTCCACCAACGAATCAACCGCCACTTTGATGGCACGGTGGGCCTCGGAATGATGAGAGTTGACGCGCGCCTCAATCGCTTTCGCACTACGGTCAAGCTTGTTCGGCGCATCCGTTGTGCTGATTTGATTGACATAAAAACGGTACCCCGCATCGGTCGGCACACGCCCCGCCGAAGTGTGCGGTTGCGTAATCAATCCAGCTTCTTCAAGCTTGGACATTTCAGTGCGAATTGTAGCTGACGAAACATTGAACAACTTCGCCAAAGTCACCGATCCCACCGGACTGGCTACTTCAGCATATTGTTCAATAATCGCAAATAAAATCTCTTTTTGGCGTTCAGTCATGACTCATATTATATATGACTGGCACTCATTGGTCAAGATTGCTATTTTTGGATATAAACCGCACTTTCTTGCGCTTTGACCTTTCCGTCTTTGATGACACTGACCGAAATTGCCAAAAAATACGACAACAGCACCACCGCTGGTACCATCACCACCAGTAGTAACTTGTATGATTTTTTGCGGTTTTCTCGCACTGGACGTGCATAATATAATCTTTGATACATTTTGTTAATCTTTGTTTTGTTTAATATACTAAGCATTTTATCAAACTGCTTATCGTTTGTCAATGCCAAAATCATGAAAATTATTAAAATGTGGTCTTGTTGCACAACTGCCCATTCACGAGTACGGAATTGTGACAGCCAATCGTTATTGGTGTCAGGCAATTCCTCGCTTTAATCTGTCGTCACAGATTAAAGAGCCCCGTTCATGGGCAGTTGTGCAGCAAGACCTTAAAATGTATTTTGCCTTGCCTTAAAACCTTTATTTTGTCGTCAACTGCAACCACGGTAGTTGGCTCGCCACCACCAGCTGCACCCCTGATAATACCGTCCATCGGCAACGTCAAGGCTTCCGTGAAAGTTCGGGCAGGAGCTTCGCCTCTGAGATTAGCGCTAGTCATCATCAAGGCACCAGTTTTTTCAAGTAATTTTTGCAAAAATTGATGATTAGGGACACGCAACCCAACAGTGGTAAAATTGTCAAAATATTGATTTTTGAAATCAGGATTTTTCGGCAAAACGATGGTCAACTCGCCAGGTAAATATTTATCAATAATCGTTTGTGCGAGCGCGGAAACGGTGGCGAAGCGCGCAATTTCAGTTTTAGCAAAAACCATCAAGGCAAAAACCTTGCCACTCCCCATTTCTCTTTGCTTTAGTTTCATCAATTTCGTAACGGCACTGAAATTGTCATATTTGACACATAGCCCAAAAACCGTTTCGGTCGGAACCGCAAGAATACGCCCTTCGTCCAAAAAGGCGTTAATCGCATCAATTTCGTGTGGATAAAATACTTTCATTGTATATATTATATATGATATAATACGCTTGGTGAAAAAAATTGACTATAAAGTAGAAGTTGGGCGTGCTATCCAAACAGTTAGGCTCAATCGCAATCTTACGCAATTGGATTTGGCGAAGAAGTTGGGTACTTCGCAAAGTGCGATTAACCGTGTGGAAAATGGCAGGCAAAATATCAGCCTTGATATGGTATCCAACATCAATCAGAAGCTAAACGTTCAATTATTGTCGGTGAACAACAACAGTTCAACTGCATTTTATATCAATGGCGGGCGGGAACTGAGCGGTGAAGTCACGGTTAATACCAGCAAAAACTCATGCATGGGGCTTTTGGCGGCATCCCTCATCAATGACGGCAAAACGATTTTGAAAAATGTGTCCAAAATTGAGGAAGTTTTTCGGATTGTGGAGGTTTTGAAAAGTATTGGCGTGAAAATAAGATGGATAAACAACCAAAACGACCTTGAAATTAACCCGCCAAAAATCTTGAAGATTGAAAACATCAATCAAGAATCGGCGCGCAAGACGCGGAGCATTATCTTGTTGCTGGGATCTTT
>JAITKW010000074.1 GCA_031278275.1 Candidatus Nomurabacteria bacterium
CCCCATGAAGAGGGAATTATGCAATAAGACCAGTTTCATTCAAAACTATCATAAATTAAAACACCCCATGAACGGGGGAGCTATATAACAAGACTTTTTTCAAAAAACTCTTGCAATTCAAATGCCAGTGTGATATGGTGGTGGCAATGAAGTAGTGTTTTTGCGATATTATCAAGCCGGTTTGGCAAACCAGCTTTTTTCGCATTAAGTTTTCTTCGGTGCCGAACAATATTAGTAAAAATAACAATATCAAGGGGATAATGTGGCAAAAAACGAAGTAAAAAATGTCAAAAGAAAATATTTCACGGAGAGGGACAAGTTGCAAATCCCCGACCTCACTGAGCACCAAAAAAAATCTTGGCAAGAGTTGATTGAAACGGGACTGTCTGAGATTTTCGCGGAAATCAGCCCGATTGAAGATTATACTGGTCAAAAATTTGCTTTGGCTTTCAAAGATTATTATTTCAAAGACCCCAAAGAAACCGCACAATCAGCCAAACGCAACATGACAACTTATGTGGCATCGCTACATGTCAACGTGGAGTTAATCAATAAAGTCACCGGTGAAACCAAGTCGCAAGACGTGTATTTCGGCGACTATCCTTGGATGACCACCAAAGCTTCGTTCATCGTTAACGGCACGGAGCGTGTGGTGGTTTCACAATTAGTGCGCTCGGCGGGGGTGTTTTTCACGGTTTCCCAAGTTGACAAAGGTCAAAAATATTATGGCGCAAAAGTTATCCCTGGTCGGGGTGCGTGGCTGGAAATTGAAACCAATGCGAGCGGTGCGATATACGTCAAAATTGACCGCCGTAAAAAAATACCAATCACCACCTTATTGCGGGCGCTTGGTTATGGCAAAAACACTGAAATTAACGAATTATTCAAGGACGTTGACACGGGCGACCTGAAATATATTGCTGCAACTTTGGAAAAAGACACCGCACGTAGTTCCAACGAGGCGTTTTTGGAAGTTTACAAACGCTTGCGACCGGGCGACCTCGCCACAATTGAAAATGCCAAAAGTTTGATTGAAAAAACTTTCTTTGACTTCAAACGCTACGATTACTCGCGCGTGGGGCGTTACAAAATCAACCGAAGATTGGGCTTTGACACGCCAAACACCACCGAATATCGCTCATTGCAACTAAAAGATCTAGTTGCCATCATTTCGGAAATCATTCGCCTCAACAACACCCAAGAACCAGAAGACGACATCGATTCTTTGAGCAGTCGCCGTGTGAAATTGGTTGGGGAATTAGTGGCACGCCAATTCCGAATTGGACTGCTCCGCATGCAACGCAATGTCTTAGACCGCATGAGCATGATAGAAGTTGAAACTGCTACGCCCAGCGCCTTGCTCAATCCGCGCCCCATCGTGGCATCGGTGCGCGAGTTTTTCGCCAGTTCTCAGCTGTCGCAATTGATGGACGAAACTAATCCATTTGCCGAGCTTTCCCATAAACGCCGTTTGTCGTCAATGGGGCCAGGCGGGTTGACAAGGGAGCGCGCAGGATTTGAGGTGCGTGATGCTCACCCCACGCATTACGGACGAGTTTGCTCTATTGAAACCCCTGAAGGTGCAAATATTGGCTTGGTTTTGAACCTTGCCACCCACGCACGAATTAACGAATACGGTTTTATTGAAACGCCATATTATAAAGTCAAAAATAGTCAAGTGACTGATGAAATAGAATATCTTGATGCGGCGACAGAGGCGGATAAAGTCATTGCGGAAGCTGGCTCAAAACTAGATGCCAACGGCAAGTTTGTTGAAGAGCGCGTGGCGGCACGAATTCGCGCCAAAGTGGGTGAAATTGATTCTTCAATGGTGGATTATATTGACGCTTCACATAAGCAGATTTTGGGCGTGTCCGCCGCCATGATTCCTTTTGTGGAGCGTGATCGGGTTGATCGAGCTTTGACCGCCTCTTCTATGCAAAAACAAGCCGTGCCTTTGCTGACGACCGAACCATCAATTGTTGGCACGGGCATTGAACATGACGTGGCTTTGAACACCGGTCAATTAGTTACGGCGGAAGCTGATGGCGAAGTTATCCGTGCAGACGGCGTGGCGGTTGAAGTTAAGTATAAAAACGAAACCAAACGCTATGAATTGATGCATTTTGAAAAATCCAATGACGACCGCTCCGTCAATCATAAAACCATTGTGAAGCGTGGCGACAGAGTCAAAAAAGGCGATACCTTAATTGAGGGCGCGTCAATTGCTGATGGCGAAATCGCTTTAGGGCGCAATTTGCTGATTGCGTTCATGCCTTGGCGAGGATATAACATGGATGATGCGGTGGTTTTGTCACGGCGACTGGTTGAAGATGACACGTTGACGAGTGTTAACATCAAAGATTACACCGTTGACGTTCGTGAAACCAAACTCGGCCCAGAACAAGTCACGCGCGACATTCCAAACGTGTCGGAATATTCTTTGCGTCATCTTGATGAAAATGGTATCGTGCAAGTTGGCTCAGAAGTTAGCGTTGGCGATGTCTTGGTTGGGAAAATTACGCCAAAAGGCGAACAAGAACTGTCTTCTGAAGAACGGTTGTTGCGTGCCATTTTTGGTGAAAAAGCCAAAGACGTTCGCGACACGTCCGAGCGCATGAACAGCACCGCCACCGGCAAAGTCATTGACGTACGAATTTTCACGCGCGAAAGCGGGCATGAACTCAAAGCTGGCGTCTTAATGCAAATCAAGATTTTCGTGGCGGAAATGCGCAAAATTGGCGTGGGCGACAAAATGGCGGGACGACACGGCAACAAAGGCGTGGTCGCCAGAATCTTGCCAGTTGAAGACATGCCATATCTGGAAGACGGCACGCCGGTAGATGTAATTTTGAGTCCGATGGGCGTGCCAAGTCGCATGAA
>JAITKW010000042.1 GCA_031278275.1 Candidatus Nomurabacteria bacterium
CACATTTTGTTTTTTGAAGAACCGTCCCTAAAGTACAGAACCCGCCATGTCACCACAAACCAAACCCCCTAAATGGGGAAATCATACCAGTCAGCCTCTATTTTTCGTGGTGTTTATGAGATTTTTCTTTGGCGGCGTGGACGATGTTTGAGATAATCCTCACCTGCCCCTCAGGATCGCGCACAAAATTAAACCGATAAGTCGTTTCATCGCCCACAGTTGACAACCGGATTGAGCCATAATCCAGAACACTTTGCAAAATACCACGTTTTTTGAAGCTAACATCTTCAATCGCCGGCAAATCAATCGTTTGCACCGACTTATCAAACAAACTGACAGAAGTTTGTTGAATAACTTTTTTGTTGGTGATGGCCAAAATATTATTTTTATAAATAGTTATGCCCACCCAGCTAATAACCAACGTCAAAATCAAGAGAGCCACGGCCACTAGCGAAACTAACGATTTGGTTTCATCTTTCAGTGGCAAAATCTCAGATTCGGAAAGTAAGATGAAAATCCACACCGCAACAATTACTACGACTGTGACAATCGCCCCGAGCATAATTGACAACAAACCTAATGGGTGTCGCTCAACTTCTATTTTGATTTCTTCATCTTCGCCCAATTCAATACCGGCAATTTCCCTTTTATTCATACAACAATCATACTATGTTCAATTATCAAAGTCAATTTTTATGTATTCTTTAATTTTGCCCGCCTCTATGAAAGCATTTATGCGTTTTTGCAATTCCGTCAGCGGGATTTTGACAGAAATATAGCTAACTCTGGTGTCGTCTTTTTCCAAAAGTTTCACGAAATAATAACAATCCCCCGAATTTGACAGAAACGGCGAAGAAACTTGGCCGACTTCCAAGCTGTGCGCCTTGACCGCCCGCCCCATATCAAGGTTCATCACATCTACCATACCACCAGACGACTCAACCGTAACCTCATCAACGAATTGCCCGAGCACTTCGTCAAAATTACTACCGTCTTTTTCCAATCTGGCTTCCAAACCGTCCTTCAATTCCGTAGCCGTTTCGTCAATTTTCACCAACACTTCTTGTCGTATCAAAGGTATTTCAATCACCATGCGCTCATATTCAGACCTAGACAAGCCATAATCCCCCTCAATAATATCCGTCAAAAACTTTTTCTCGGAAATCTCCACGTTGCCGACTTTTCGGCGCTCTCTAAAAGCCGTGTCAATTTGCTCACGGCTGATTTTGATATTCAGCTCTTTCGCTAGTTTCATGGCATAAGCGTTATGAATGGCATTATTCAATGATTGTCGCTTGTAATATTCCACTTTGGTTTTGTCATCTAGCGACCCAGCGCCCTCTTGGAGCTCAACAATGCGTATGCTACTGCGAAGTTGCATTAAATAATCGCTGTACAACACTTTTTCGCCATCAACTTCCGCCACTGGCAAAGGAAATATTTTCACAATACCATAACTCGCATCACTGTAATTATTCATTTTATATAAATCAACATACGCAAGCACAACTAGCGCCACCATCAACAAAACGCTGATAATGGTGGCATTGATGATGATTTTGTGTTTTTCGTATTGCAAAGGATAGCGAAACTTGCGCCCTTTTGACAAAACTTCATCACGGTGTTCCTCAATCGTTTCGTTAGTTATTGGTTGTCTGGTAATATCTTTGCGTTTTTTCCAAAAATCAATTTTCATTATCACTCGCTTTCTTCGGAGCTTTATCCATCGCCCCTTGTATTTCATCGTATATTTTATCAGGGTGGGAGATATAAGTTAAGGTCAAATCGCCCACCTCAGTTTGAATGATGATGGTGCCGTAATGGTACAAGCCCGCCATAAAGCCTGGCACGGTGTAACTCAAGCTGTGGACTTTATCCAAAGAAATATCCACTACGGATTTTTTGAAAAAGCCTTTTTGTGAAATTTGACGAATGCGTTCGTTAGTGACAACCGAAACCGAAAAATACCACAACAACCAATGATAAAAGAAATAAAGCGAGCCAAACACCAAAAGACCGGAACCAATCCACCCCTTGACGCTGGGCAACGGAAAAATGAAAATCACAACCGCAATTGCGAGCAAGCAATACCAAACCAAAAAACCCTTGCGCATGGTAATGACATGCCGGCGAAATACCGCCAACACCTTTTCGCCAACTCTTTGACCGGAAAATGCTTGTTCCATTACTATTTTAGTATAACACAAACGTTCGGGCGAAAAGAAAACTTGTTTTTCGTAATTCCAAGTGAGGGTACTTGGGCAGTAAAAATTAAAATCTCTAACGATGGTGGCGCCACCTAGATTTGAACTAGGGACACAAGGCTCTTCAGGCCTCTGCTCTACCGGGCTGAGCTATAGCGCCACTATTCACATTGTATGTGATATAATATTAGATGTCAATAAAGAAAGGAAGACGATGCAAAAGGTAAACACAGCGCCGCTTTCTGGTTTTATGGAGTTGCTTCCAACCGACCAGATGGTTTTTGACCAAATTAAACAGGTGATTTCCGATGTGCATCATGCCAATGGTTTTCTTTCGGTGGATTTGCCGTTGATTTATCGCGAAGAAATATTGCTGGCAAAAGCTGGTGGCGACACCGAAAAGCAGATTTACCAGTTGCAAAAAGGCGACAATAAATTGGCGTTGCGGTTTGATCATACCGTGCCACTGGCGGCGTATATTGCCGAAAACCAAAACGATTTGGTTTTTCCATTCAAAGTCAGTAACATCGGCAAAAATTATCGTGGTGAAAGATCCCAGCGTGGGCGCTACCGTGAATTTTATCAGTGCGACTGCGATGTGATTGGACGAGGCGAACTTTCAATTGCCTATGATGCGGAAGTAATTGGCGTGATTTATGAGATTTATAAAAAGCTCAATTTTGGCGAGTTCACACTTCGCGTCAGCAACCGCAAATTATTGAACGGTTTTTTGACGAGCCTTAATCTTCAAAACATTTTGGCAGTTAGCCACGTGATTGATGGTGCGGAAAAAATTTCTGAAGCGGAGTTGATTAGGCAGTTCCAGCTCTTAAACATCACAAAAGAAATGATTGCAAAAATCGTGCAGTTTATCAATATCTCGGGGACTAACAGCGAGGTGCTCTCCAAATTGAAAGCTCTGGAAATTGATAATGCGGATTTTGTGGCTGGATTGTCTGAGTTGGAAACCGTGATGGATTTGCTGGCGAAAAAAGGCGTGGATAACGCCAAGATTGATTTAATGATTGTGCGCGGGCTGGATTATTACACTGGAACGGTTTACGAAACGATTTTGAACGATTATCCCGAAATTGGTTCAATCAGCAGCGGCGGGCGTTATGACAATTTGACCGATAGTTACACCAACGAACGTTTTCAGGGAGTGGGCGCTAGCATTGGGCTCACGCGATTGTTTTATGTTTTGCAAGAAAACGGCATTGTGACGACCGAACGTACTTCGCCCGTTGATGTTTTGTTGGTGCCGTTTTCAAGAAAACAATTTGAGTATTGCTATATTTTGTCCGACACAATTAAGAATGCCGGAAAAACCGTTGATATTTTTTTGGCGGACGACAAACTTGGCAAAAAACTCAGTTACGCCAACAAAGCTCATGTCAAAAATGTGATTGTGGTGGGAGAAAATGAAGTTGAAAATGGCAATGTGATGGTGAAAAACATGGACAACGGCGAGTTGTCAACACTCGATGAATATTTGAATAATTAACTATTCTTTGATCCAATATCTTTTGCCAAACAACAAATCGTAACCTACTAATTCATAGTCAATGAGTTGTTGGACGGACTCGGGTTGGTGATTGTAATAAAACGAACGTGTGAGGATTGGAATTGATTTTTTTAGGTCGTCCGTCAAATAAGCGCGTGCGCCTTTTTGGAAGTTCAAAGCGTCTAAAAACATGCCGAATAAATAATTTGGCGAAAATGTGCCGAGATATTGCGCTTCGCCAATATCAAAGTTGGCATAAAAGAAGAAAGGGGTCTTATGTCTCAGCCCGTTAAGCAAAGCTTCTTCCGGCAAAGAATCTATCGCGCCCGGCAAATGATCGCCATAAAACAGCACGGCAGTTTTTTCGTCAAAATTATCCAACGCATTGATAAAATCACCAAGCGCCAAATCAGAATTGTGAAGTGACTCATAATAATTTTCCAATTGATTATGATCAACACCGTCAATTGTGGCGGTTGAAATAAAATTGTGTTCATCATAAGTTTCATAATATGGCGAATGATTTTCCATCGTGACGAGTGAAATCAACATTTTCTGGTCAGTGGATTCCATGCGCAAAAGCGTTTCTTGGTACGATGAGGCATCGTTGACGTATGCGGAATTGCCGTTTTTGTTCTGGAAAGTGAAATCCTCAAAACCATAAAAGTTGCTAAAGCCAAGATTTTTGTAAGCAATGTTTCTTTTGTACATTGTTGGGTAATAAGCGTGCAAACCAATGCTTTGGTAGCCCATTCGGTTCAACATTGAAGCGGCAGAAATCGACTGACCGTTCTTTGACACCATATGCACAAACGGTGTCACGCCATAAAAATAATTTGAAAAACTCGTCAAAATCTCAAACTCAATGTTTGCCGTCCCGCCACCGTATTCTGGCGAAAACATTTCGCCGTGCGGGTATTTCTTTTGGATTTCGTGCAGATTTGGAGTGATGTCGCCACCGGTATGCGTGTAATATTTTTCCAAATCTTTCATATCAACGCAACTTTCACACAGCACCAACACAAGATTGATATTTTCATCGGCAGGGTCTAAGCGAGTTGAATTTTCTATCTCGGCAGTCGCTTGGTATTTTTGTTTAATTTTTTGGATAGTTTCCGCGCTGTAATTTTCAGGTTGTTCAATTTTGTGGGCGGACAAATTGTATAAAAACCCAATCATAAATCCGTTAGTCAAGTAATTTTCTCGTTGATTCCACGCCACCAAATTGGTTTCACGCCCCAAGAACTCCCACCGCTGGTAACTTTCGCCCGTTCGGTTACGAATGTCTGCCGTCAAGGACATAAAAAACCACGCGCTGGCGACTATCATTACTAAGCGCGCCGAGTAGGTGATAAACTTGGGCATTTTGAGAGCGCGGGTGAATTTTTTATCAATAAAATACTGAATGGTAATCGTCACAAATAATGCAAGCGCAATTGCGATTAAGATTTTGAATAAGCTAGCGGCACTAATCATATTAAATAAAGCAGCAAGCTCTGAAGCCATTTCAAAATCTTCAGGCAATAGTGGCGTGTCGCGTGAAGCAAACTTGTTGATGTGGGCAAAAGTGAGTAAGGTTAAAAACGAAAATAATAGCCCAGCATTGATGATGGGCTTTCCGGTAATTCCAGTCAAAAATACCAACATTAAAAACATCAACAAACTATTAAAAATAAATATGTTTGGGCTATTTTTCACAAAATTTTGCACGCCCGATACGTCTCCCATGAGATGGCGATATTCCAAGAACAATGTCAAAAGTGTCGCCGCAACGACCAAAAATACCACCAGTCCAAACGTTAAAAGAGCTCGTTTTGTCCAGATGTTTGTAAAAAAGGTGTGTAGTTTTTGTTTAATCACCACCATATTGTAACATAGTTAGTTACGATATAACAAACAACAACGCATAGTACACAACAAAAAGTGCCAGCATTGACAAACCTTCTGCACGAGTAATTCGGCGGTGCGTGCTGGCGCATAAGAATAATATCAATGCTGCGGTTATCATCACCAAAATGTCCACCAAGTTGAATGCGCTTGGCACCACCCCGCCAAACACCGCTATCGGTAAGCCCAGCACAACACAAATATTAAAGATATTGCTACCCACAATATTACCAAGCGCCAAAGAAGTTTCCTTTTTGCGAGCGGCAATCACAGTCGTAATTAGCTCTGGCAAACTAGTGCCGATTGCAATAATCGTCAAGGAAATTATTTTCTCGCTAATGCCAAGATTGCCAGCCACCCCCACCGCACCATCTACCGCTAATTTGCTGCCGATGATAATGCCTGTGACACCAATAATAGTGGCGACCACAGACATAAGCGGTTTGTATTTCGCCTTAATTTCATTTTCTTCAATTAGCGTGCCACTGCTACGGATTAGCGTAAACAGATAATACACAAAAACCGCAAACAGCAGCAGCAAAATAATTCCATCTCCTCGCGTCAAAGCGTTTGGTGCGTCAGTGGTGAAAACGCTGTCCGCAAACAGTACCGCCATGCCAACCGTGATAAGCGTTAAAATTGGCAGTTCTTTATTGACTGCTATGTGATTGATTTTGATTGGTACAATTACCGCCGCCAATCCCAAAATCAACAAAATATTCACAATATTACTACCAATCACATTACCCACCATCACATCTGTGCTACCAGACAAATGCGCGCTAATTGATACCGCCAGTTCTGGCGCTGAAGTGCCAAACGCCACAACCGTCAGCCCAATCACAGTGGCGGGGATTTTGAGATTTTTGGCAACGCTAGATGCGCCGTCCACAAAAACTTCCGCACATTTAATCAGAAGGACAAAGCCAATGGCAAGAAAAATTATGCTCATTATCATGGCGTTATTTTAACATAAGTGGTAAAATAACGCTATGGAAATATTTTTAGTGATTTTAATGGTAATCTTGGTAGGTGTTGTAATTTTTACAACACTTAAAAAACCGCCCACCCAAAAAGATGAGTCTATCGCCATAATCAAACAGGATTTGGTGGCACTCAGTCAAAGTGTGCAAAAATTATCTGAACATTTGGGCGATCGATTGGACAAAAATAATTCTTTAATGCAAAATGCGGTCGGCAAACAATTAACGGAAAGTTCAAAATTGGTGGGTGACGTGTCGGAGCGGTTGGCGAAATTGGAGGAAACCAACCAGCGCGTGGTGAACGTGGCGGATGAACTGAAAACTTTGCAAAACGTGTTGTCCAACCCCAAACAAAGGGGCGTGTTCGGCGAATTTTATCTGGAAACGGTGTTGCAAAATGTGTTGGCAACGGGGCAATATCAAACGCAATATAAGTTTTCCGATGGCGAAATCGTGGACGCAGTAATTTTCTTGGACAAGGGGCGCATTTTGCCGATTGATTCCAAGTTCAGTCTTGAAAATTATAATCGTATGATTGAAACTAACGACAAAGACGAAAAACGCAAGTTGTTGACCAAAGTCAAACTGGACTTGAAAGGACGGATTGATGAAACCAGCAAATACATCCGACCGAGTGAGGATACGATGGATTTTGCGTTTATGTTTATCCCCAGCGAGGCGTTGTATTATGATTTGCTCATCAATAATGTTGGTAGTGCGGGGAGTTCGCGGGACTTGATTGAGTACGCCTTTCGCGACAAAAAAGTAATTATTGTCAGCCCGACTTCATTTATGGCGTATTTGCAAACGGTTTTGCAAGGACTTCGCAGTTTGCAAATTGAGGAACAAGCCAAAGAAATCAAGGAGCGAGTGGGGAAATTGGGTGTGCATATCAGTAATTTTGAAGAATATATGGCGAAACTCGGCAACTCGCTAGGTACGACCGTGAATCATTACAATAACGCCCACAAAGAGATTGAAAAGATTGATAAAGATGTTGTAAAAATTACAGACGGCGAATCGCGGATTGAACAAAAAAGATTGGACAAACCGCAGGACGCTTAAAGTCCACGATGTCTGGTTTAGTGTATACCACAAGCCTAATCAAGCGTAATTATCCGTCCAGTCATTCTGCATTAAAACCACATCGCCGCTGGCTACGTATTGCGGCAGATTTTCGTAAAATAGCAGCGGATCGTCAAAAACTTTGACTTCGCCCGCAAAACCGACCTCGTCCAAGCCTTTTTTGATAAAGCTGGTGGTGGAATTATTCATCAACACCACTTCGCTCGCCACCAGCCCAATTTCACGCCCAATTTCTTGGTGAACTTCAGCCGTTTTTTTGCCCTGCTCCACTAATCCAGGCGTAACATAGATTTTGCGCTGACCGTCCAAACTTTTCAAAAGTTTCAAGCCCGCCTTTATGCCCTCAAGATTGCCGTTATAAGTATCGTCAATCACCACCGCTCCATTCACTTTTTTCGGCTCCAGACGATGTTCAAACGGTTTTAGTTCCAGCACCGCTTTTTTCACCACGTCTGGTTTTATGTCAAACTTTTTCGCCAAATAAAGACCAAGCACCACCACGCCGATATTATGTTCGCCCAGCAACGCCGTTTTGATTTTCAATTCATGACCAGCTTTTTCAACCACAAAAGTCGTGCCAAAAGGTGCCAACTTCACTCCCGAAACTTTGTAGTCAAAAATCCCAGCCCGTGAATAAACCACGCCCTTTTCGCCCGCCAAAATCGCATTATCGCCGTTGATAAACAGCCGCTCGCTCGGCACAAAATCACGGATTTCGTCAAAAGTTTTCTTGATATTTTCCAACGTTTTGAAATTAACCAAATGTGCTTCTGATAAACCAGTGATCACGCCGTAGTTCGGCCGCACCATCTCGCACATTTTCCTCACGTCACCCACAAAATATTCGCCCATTTCAAAAATCAAAATCTCTTCCTCGCCGGACAAACTCATGATGAACTCGGCGATTGACAGCGGCTGGTTCATATTGCCAGGCGTAGCTTTTACGTTTCGCCCGCTAGCTAAAATGTCTTTCAAAACTTCTTTGGTGGTAGTTTTGCCATAACTGCCCACCACCGCAATTTTCACCGCTTTCATTCCCGCCAGCTTTTCTTTTGCTGCCGCAATTTTCCGCCGCGCAATCGGACGCATCACCAACAAATCCCCAATCGCTAAAACCAGCACCAACAAAAACTCCAGCAAAATTGGCATTAACATCAACAAAAACAGTCCAATCAAAACCAAGGCGATGCCGTTAGTTTGCCAAAACACCAAAATCGCTACCGTAATAAAAATCGCCACCTGTAAACCAGCCGTAGCAGCGTATAATAGGCGGGCTTTTTTCGTCCAAACCA
Source organism: Candidatus Nomurabacteria bacterium (assembly GCA_031278275.1). Taxonomy (GTDB): domain Bacteria; phylum Patescibacteriota; class Saccharimonadia; order Saccharimonadales; family Saccharimonadaceae; genus JAISOF01. The sequence goes on from JAITKW010000042.1 coordinate 8,957, forward strand.
ACACCCGCCGGTGCATGACCTTGCCGAAATCTTTGGTGCGATGGCACCATTTCACAAACTCCCACGCGCGATATTCAGTCGCCTGCAACATGTAAATCAACACCCGTACATAGTCCAATCGAAACCTTGACAAATAACCTTTCATGCCAAAAACTCCTTTATTGCTTTAATTACCTCTGTTTTTTTGTCTAAAAAGACATAGTGCCCAGCGCCCGCCACAATTTTCAGTTGAGCCCCCGCAATTTTTGCCAGTTCCTGCGCATCGGTCACCGGCGTGTCCAAATCATTTTCGCCCCAAATAATCAGACTTTTAGTTTTGATTTTCGGAATATATTTACGCAAATCTTCGCTCACCGTTTTCTTGAAAACTTCTTTCATCAACGGACTGGCGTTGACGTAGTCGCTGGCACCAATTTTGCGATAAACGCTCGTTCTGATTTTTTCGCCCATCTGCCCACGAAACAAAACTTTGCCCACTTTGCTTATGCCAGCAAGCGCTTGTTTGGTCGCCGTTTGCCGCGGTTTAATGCCGGCACTATCAACGAGAATGATTTTTTCGGGTTGCAAAATATTTTCACCAACGCCCTTTAGAACAACCCGCCCGCCAAATGAATGCCCCAAAATCACGGTCGGCGTGAAACCAACTTTTGCCATAAACTGCCTCGTCCAATCAACGTATCCAGCCACGCCCCAAGCCGTATCCGGCTCGGCGCTACCGCCAAAACCCGGGAAATCCGGCGCAACCACCCGCCAAGTTTTTGACAATTCCTGAACCACTTCGGCAAAAACTTTATTTGACGACCCCCAACCATGCAAAATCAAAATCACTTTGCCAGAACCAACGTCCACGTAATTTGCAATGCGGTTGTTAATGACGGTGTTCACAGCA
>JAITKW010000054.1 GCA_031278275.1 Candidatus Nomurabacteria bacterium
TGAATTAAGTCCAGTGGTTTGGCAAAAGGTGCCGGGCGGCAAAAGTGCTGGACGTGTGCAGAGCCCGGCCGTGCGCTTGATTGTGGAGCGGGAGCGCGAAATTAACGCTTTTGATTCCAAGTTTTTATTCAAAACTACTGGCATTTTTGAAAATGATAAAGGCGAAATCAAGGCGGAATATTCCAAAAGTTTCAATGATGAGCCGACTGTAACAGAGTTTTTGAAACAGTTAATCGGCGCATCGTTTGTTGTGGAGTCGGTGGCAAAATCGCCAACTTCGCGTAACCCCAGTCCGCCATTCACAACCGCTTCTTTGCAGATTGAGTCCAACTCCAAGCTGGGATTTTCGTCCAAAACCACGATGAGCGCCGCTCAAGGGTTGTATCAAGCCGGAAAAATTACTTATATGCGCACCGACTCGGTTAATTTGAGTAAGCAAGCCATTGGTGAAATTGCTGGATTTATTAAGAATAATTACGGCGAAAAATATTTGAGAACCAGAGTATTTTCCACCAAAAATGCTTCCGCACAAGAGGCGCATGAGGCAATTCGCCCAACGCACATCAGCGATGAAAATGTCGGCAAAAATCACTACGAAAAGAAATTATACACCTTAATCCGCAATCGCACGCTCGCCACGCAAATGTCTTCGGCGAAATTAGAGAAAACTATTGTAAAAATTACAACGCCTAAGGCTGGCGGGTTTTTTGAAGCTAAAGGCGAAATAATTTTATTTGATGGCTTTTTGAAAGTTTATGGCAAAACCAAAGAGTTGGATTTACCCAACTTAAAGCAGGGCGATCGGCTGTCCAGCCAAGAAATCATCGCCCGACAAACTTTTGCCAAACCTCCCGCCAGATACACAGAGGGAAGTTTGGTGAAAAAGTTGGAAGAGTTGGGGATTGGACGACCCAGCACTTATGCCACTATTTTGAATACTATCCAAACGCGTGGTTATGTCAAAAAAGGCATTTCTGAGGGAAAAGAACGTGAAATAATTCAACTAATCTTGGTTAAATCTGGCATCAAAAGAACTTTGGTTAAAGAAAAATCTGGCGCGAATAAAGGCAAATTAGTTCCCGATCCAGTCGGTATGGTGCTTAGCGATTTTCTGACCGCCAATTTTGACCAAATAGTTAATTATGGTTTTACTGCCAAAGTGGAAAAAGATTTTGATAAAATCGCTGATCGCAAAGAGAGTAAAGTGCAGATGTTAAAGCGATTTTATGCGCCGTTTCATCAGTTAGTGGAAAAGTCCGCTGATGTAAAACGCTGGACTAAAGCTCGTGAGCTGGGCATTGACCCCAAAACTGGCAAAATGATTTATGCCAAAGTCGGCCGCAAAGGCGAATACCTGCAAGTCGGCGAAGTTGAAAAGGGTAGCAAAGAAAAACCCCGTTTTGCGCCCATACCCGAAGGCGAAAACGTAGAAACTATTTCATTTGAATCGGCCTTAGCGCAATTAGCTTTGCCGGCACTACCGAGAACGCTCGGTGAAGTTGATGGCACAGAATTGATAGCCGCCAACGGGCCGTTTGGGCCGTTTTTGAAAGCCGGAAAATACAATATCAGTCTTAAAAATGACGACCCTTACACTATTTCTTTGGCGAGAGCCACCGAGCTATACGAAGAAAAAAGGGCGAGCATTATTGCCGATTTTGGCGAAGTGATGGTTATTAACGGCGCTTATGGCCCTTATATTAAAGGGGCGGGTCGCCGAAATCATGTAAAAATACCCAAAAGTATTGACCCCAAAAGTATTTCCGAAAAACTGGCGCTCAAGATGTTATCCGAGAAAAAAACTAGTAAAACTGCTAAGCGGAAAAATCCACGCCAAAAAAGTAGGCGAAAACCTGCCAAAAAACTTAAGGTTTAATACAATAAAAGAATATAATAAAAAGTTTTATAAAATCTATTGCGCATCTTTGAAAATATATGTTATACTTCATGTAATAGTAAAGTTGTTTACTTATTGACATAACACAATATTATGTTAAAATTGTAGCGAAGTATATTAAATAATCACGAAGGGAGATGGTCAAGTGGACGCTAGCCATAGTACTAATTCAGAAATTATTAAAAAAGCAATCGATGGGTTGCTTGGTGTGGTTGAGCAACCCAGGGAACGAGAAATTATTTCACGCCGTTTCGGCATTAACTCCCAAAAAGAAACTCTGGAACAGATTGGCGAAATGTTGAATATCACGAGAGAGCGTGTTCGTCAGCTGGAAAAGGCGATTGTAATTCGGATTAAAATCCACGCTGAGGAGGGCAAAGTTGAGAACCTAGTGGCAGCCGAGAAACTGATTATCAGAAACCTGATTGACCTCGGCAGGGTTGCACGTACAGAAACTTTAACAAAACAGATTTACGGGCATAAGTCCACTGCTAAAGAACGTTCTGTGATTTCTTTCATCGGCGAAATGTCCTCCCAATTGTCGGTAATTTGTGACGGAGATAAATATTATCATTCCATCTGTATCGCTGAATATGGTGACGAAAAAGCCGTTCGGATGAAAGCTGATGAAATAGTCAAGACAATTACAGCGCACAAAAACCCCATGACGGCAACGGAGCTGGACGAGAAACTGGATTACCAGCATCCTGACCATATCGTAGCGATAGCTCACGTTTCCAAACAGCTTGCCACATTGGGGGGCTTATGGGGTCTTGCCAAATGGCCGTCAATCAACCCCCGCAACATTCGCGATAAAATCTTTGTCATATTGCAAAGCAAAAAAGTCCCTATGCATTTCTCAGAAATCGCTAGAGCCATCACCGAAAGTAATTTCAAGCGAAAAAATGTCACAGTCCAAGCCATACACAATGAACTCATCAAGGACGAACGGTTCGTTTTGATCGGGCGAGGCATTTACGCGCTCAACGCATGGGGCTATTCCAGAGGCACGGTGACCGATACCATCAAAAAAGTGCTAATTGAAAACGGCGGAGTGATGGAGCGCAACGAAATAGTCAAACAGGTTTTAAGAGCCCGCCAAGTCAAAGAAACCACCGTCTTATTAAATCTTCAAGACAGAGCTGTTTTCAACAGAATTGACAAAAACAAATATGCCGTCAAAAAATAAAATCAACATTTCTTGTACGGATTGCATGAAACCTCTTGTTTTTATGGGTAAAACGTGCGATAATGGTCATGTTTAGGGGTGTGAATGGAGATAATTTCAAGTATATTTGTGTTTTTATTGAAGCCAATTGTTTGGATTCCAGTCGTCTTGATTTTGCTATTTTTGGCTCATAAGAACTTCCAAAAAGCCCAAAAAATCAAGCCCGCATCATTTGATAGCGTGCTACTAATGTTGGAAATCCCCAGAACCAACGACAAAAAAGAATTGGCCGCCGAACAACTTTTTGCTTCACTGCATGGCATTTTGAGAGATAAAACTGAATTGAAAAACAGCGGGGGAGTCCAAGAATATCTTAGCTTTGAGATTACATCTATGGACGGAAAAATCCGTTTCTTCGTGTGGGTGCCGAAGATTTTGCGTAGTTTTGTGGAGGGGCAGATTTACGCTCAATACCCGACCGTTCAGATTTCCGAAGCTCCAGAAGATTATGCGTTGCACCAAAAAAACCACGAAGTTTCTTGCATTTCGGAATTATCTTTAGTGGAAAATGACGCATTGCCCATCAAAACTTTTGATAATTTTGAAGTTGACCCTTTGGCTGGTATTACAGGAGCTTTAGCTAAACTGGAAACTACTGGCGAGGAGATTTGGGTGCAGATTTTGGCACGTCCGGTTTCTGATGATTGGCACAAAACTTCCGAACTTTGGATTAAAGATGTCAAAGCGGGCAAGAAAGCGTTTAACTTCGGTAATATTATTGATTTCAAATGGCTAATAGAAGTGTTGGCTGCGCTTTGGCGACCGCCTGAGGGGGGGTTGGGTGCGCCAGCAGTGCCAGTAGAATTGTCAGAAAGAGATAAAACCCGCATATCAGAAGCGGAGAAAAAAGCCAACGGACTCGGCTACCAAGTCAAAATCCGCTTGGTTTACCTTGGTAAAGATCGTGAAAACGCAAGGTTGAATATGCAAGCCATGGTTGGCTCGTTCAAACAATACAACAGCACCAACTTGAACGGCTTCAAGATGATTGGCATGTCATTTAATCCGGACGACATTAGTGCTTACCGAGTTCGCTCTTTCACTGATACTGGTTTTGTGTTGAACATCAGCGAGCTAGCCAGTATTTTCCATCTGCCTCACACTAACGTGGAAACCCCAAATGTGGTTTGGGCTTCAAATAAGACTGCCGAACCGCCCGCCAAACTGCCGATGTTGACCGGCGACCCGACCATTGACGAAAACATCAGCGCGTTCGGGTTGACCAATTTTCGTGGTATCAATCACCAATTTGGCATGCTACGAAAAGACCGCTCGCGCCACGTTTATATTATCGGGCAAACTGGCGCTGGGAAATCTGGGCTACTGGAACTTTTTGCACTTTCGGATATTTACCACGATCAAGGGTACGCCGTTATTGATCCGCACGGTGATTTCGCTATTAACAATCTCAATTTTATACCAGAAAGTAGGATAAAAGACGTGGTGTATTTCAACCCCAGCGACACCAAGTTTCCGGTGGCGTTCAATCCGCTGGAAATGGTTGACGAAACGCGAAAACCTAATATTTCTTCAGAGGTAATTGGCGTTTTGAAGCGAATGTTCGGCGAAAGCTGGGGCCCGAGATTGGAGCATATTTTGCGCTACACACTTTTAGCGCTATTAGACCGCCCAGAAACCACCTTGCTGGATATTCAAAGAATGCTGACCGACAAAAACTTTCGCCGAGAAACTTTGGAATATTGCAAGGACGTAACCGTTTTGCAATTTTGGAAACAAGAGTTCGGGCAATGGTCAGAGAAGCAAGTCAATGAATCAGTGGCACCGGTACTCAATAAAGTTGGCGCATTCACAGCCAACCCCATTATCCGCAACATCATCGGGCAACCCAAAAGTTCTTTTGATATTCGCAGCCTAATGGATGACGGGAAAATCTTAGTGGTCAACCTTTCCAAAGGTTTGATAGGGGAGGATAACGCTGGCATTTTGGGAGCATTTTTGGTCAC
>JAITKW010000013.1 GCA_031278275.1 Candidatus Nomurabacteria bacterium
AACATGCGATTTCGCCCCTTTGCTCGCTGCGCAAGCCGCCCCTGTAGATACCAAAACGCCTCTTTCTTCCAACATAAACACTAATCGTTCAGCGTCCAACCCCAAAACCGTGATTGGTAAAAAGCTTGCCAATTGCCTCTTCTCATCGCCAAGCAGACCAATTTCCGGCGAATCTTTCAAGGGCGCTACCCGAAACTGCTTTTTCAGTTCCGAAACGAACAATTGCTTTAACTTCATCAACCGTTTTCGTTCGCTGTCAATATGAGCGACCACCTCTGAGAGGGCAGTGGCAAAACCCACTACGCCCGCCACATTTTCCGTGCCAGACCTTAAGCCCAATTCTTGTCCGCCGCCAAATAGCACCGGCTTCAAACCAGCGCCCTGCCTGACATAAAGCAACCCCACCTGTTTGGGCCCATAAACCTTACCCGCATTCAAAGTAAGCAAATCCACCCCCAATTTTGCCACATTTAGCTTCAACAAAGCCAATCCTTGTGACGCATCACTATGCAAAAACAGGGGAGTGGAGTTGTGGTTTTTCAGCCGATTGATTTTTTCCACCTGAATCAGTTCCGCAATTTCTTTCAGCGGCTGAATCACGCCCGTTTCATTATTCACCAACCCCACCGAAACCAATTCTGTTGCTTCGGTCATTTTTGCTTTCAAATCATCAACGTCAATCACCCCACTCGGACGCACTTTCACCAATCCATAAACCGGTAATGTTTTGGCAGTCGCCAAGACCGCTGCATGCTCAATTTCACTCACCAAGCAATTATTGAAAGATCTGAATGCCAAATTGACTGACTCGGTCGCCCCCGCCGTCATCACTAAAGCCGCGCCCTTGACCCCGATACAAGAACCGATTGCATTTTTCGCCGCCTCGTATTCCCGTTTTACTTCCACCGCCGGAAGATAAGGGCTAGACGGATTAAAAAACTTTTCCGTAAGATACGGCTCCATCGCCAAAAACGCTTTTTTGCTGAGCGGCGTAGCTGCAGCGTAATCTAAATAAATCATAATCCTATTGTAGCAGGTTCTGGGTCTTGATATAACTCGCGGATTATAATTTCCGAATATTTCGTCACGGCCTCGCGAAAATTACGCAGTTCCTCGCCCTCAATATAAACATTTGGTTTGCCGACTTGAATCTTCAAAATCCCCAGTTTCGTAATTTGATATTTGATAGTTTGGCGCTGAATCATGCCTTGTTCATTCGGCCATTCCTCGTGCCAAATCCACTCAGTTTTATTGAGATTGAAAAACTCACGGCGATGTCCTTTCGGCACCGCACCAAAAATCAACTTGCCATACTCACTTTCCGCATCAATTAAATCATTCAATGGGGATATCTCGCTTCTCGTTTTCGGGACAATTTTAACCATGTCAAAACGTTGTGCAATCCGCACGCGGTGAGACGCAAACTTTCTTGCCACTTTTTTGATTGAATAATGTGAGTATTTCAACCAATACTTCGGATAAGCCGTGATGATATACTTAAGCTGCACGTCTCAATCTCCTTTCTTGATGATTGCTGCCCGCCATTTGTCTGTTTCGGGCTCCTAACTTTTTTTCTCGGCAAACTTCTAAAGCTCCGCCGATTGCCATAAAAAGTTCATAATCTCTCAATTTTTCTCGGTTGATGTTCAAAAACTCTTGGTTTTTTGCCTTTATTTCTTCAAATCGTAAATCAGACCTCTTCTCAAGTGTCCCTTCAGGTCTCTCTGGTATACGGTACATGCCGCACTCTAAGTTCTCGTCCATAGTAATTTTAGAGATTAAATAATTTTATGGCATTGACCGAAGTGGTTTCCTCCACCTCTGACAATTCCATGCCACGGCGGTTTGCAACCCACCTTGCCACCTCTTTAACATACCTTGGCTCGTTCATTTTACCACGAAGTGGCTTTGGAGTCAAGTACGGCGCATCAGTTTCCAGCAAAAGTCTATCCATAGGCACTTTGTCAAAAACTTTTAGCTGCGCTTCGTCTTTGGAAAAAGTCGCGATACCGTTCAAGCTAATATAAAATCCTTTCAAAAGTCCTTGCGCCAGCTCCTTTTCATTCCCAGTAAAACTGTGCAAAACGCCCCGCACGCTGGAAAAATTATCAATAACAGAAAAAGTGTCAAAAAAAGCCTCTCTGACGTGAAACACTACTGGCAATTTCATATCCAAAGCCACCTGCAGCTGCTCTTCAAACAACCTTATTTGCGCCGTTTTGTCATAAGGTTGGTAATGATAATCCAACCCAATTTCGCCCACCGCCACCAACTTTGATTTGTCCGATTTCTTGATGAGATTTTTCAATAATTCAACCTGTTTTGTCGCCAAACCATCATTTTCACTGGGGTGAATACCGACTGTGGCGTAAACTTCGTCGTGCTCCTTTGCAAATCTCACCGCCCGCTCTGAATCGGATAGCGAAGTCCCAATACAAATAATTTTCTTGACCCCGCCCGAAAAAGCATTTTTCAAAACCTCTTCCTTGTCTAAGGGATAAGCCTCATCGTGAACGTGGCAATGCGTGTCAATCAGCATGACCTTTATAATACTTACTCACAATATATAAGTCAATATAATGCTCAAAACCGGTCTTGTCGCACAACCCCCAACCAATCACCTAACCAGCATACCTCGGCAAACCCAACTGGTTAAATCGGTTAATTAGACTAGCCCTAATACATTGTTCAGCATACTGTGAACCGATTGTTCGAGACTTCAGTTTATCTCCAAAGATGGTCTTTAACCTAAAGAAGGTATTCTGGACCAGACTTCTCCTATGATAGCCAACCTCCCTCTTCCAGTTATCCATTCCAATCTCTCCAATTCTGGTAACTACAGCATTGCGCTCTTCCCACCCAGGCTCATCTTTAATGCCCACTCTCCGACCGCCTCTAACCCTAATGGTCGCATTCTTAGGTGGTGGAGCAATGAAATAGAACCATTCATCTCCTGCATATTGGTAAAAGTCATTAACGTCATAAGCCCCATCACC
>JAITKW010000006.1 GCA_031278275.1 Candidatus Nomurabacteria bacterium
GCAAAACGATTATGGGTTATGCCAATAATTTTGAAAAACGTGATATAATTGGTGGTATGTTCAAAAAAATCTTAAGTATAGCGACAGTGGTGTTGGTTGGGGTGGTGATTTGGTTTGCGCGTGACGAAATTGTGGAGGCTTTTCACCACTTGGGGCAGATGAATCTTTGGATTTTTCTGTTGTTAATTCCGGCGCAGTTGATAATGTATTTTGCGGCAGGGCAGGTTTATTTTTCGTATGTCCGGTCGTTGAAAAACGTGAAAAAAGTATCAACATGGAAGTTGATGCGCATATCGTTTGAGCTTAATTTTGTTAATCACATCATTCCGAGTGGCGGGGTGTCGGGGCTGGCGTATCTGACGTGGCGAATGAAGAGTGCGGGCATTAGGGCGGGGCAGGCGGCGATGATGCAGGTGGTGCGGTATGGGTTGGTGGCTCTGGCAACGGCGCTGGTGATGTCGGTCGCCGCTGTTGTTTTGATTTTCATTGGCGTGAAACTTTCGGTGGTTTTTTTCAGCTTTTTGGCGGCATTTGGCATGTTGGCGGTTGTGGTGTTCGTGCTTTGGTTAATTCAAAAACGCAAACGGATTGATTTTTTCGGTCGGGTTTCAAGTTTGGTGGTCAATAAAATCGTGAAAATGGTGACTTTCGGCAAAGTGAAACGGATTTTGTCGGCGGCGAAAGTTGATAAGTTCTTGGAGGAGCTACACAACGATTATAACAGTATTATGAAAGACAAGCGGTCGCTCAAAAAGCCGTTTTTTTGGAGCATTTTTTATTCATTGATGGATTCTGGCACGTTTTATATTACTTTTTTGGCGTTGGGGGCTGATGTCAATTTTGCGCCGGTGATTATTGCGCAAGGGTTGGCATCTATTGTCGGAACGGTGGTGGTGACACCTGGCGGCGCAGGTTTTTATGAAGTGGCGATGGCGGGATATTTCGTGGCGACCGGAATTGACCCAGCGATGGCGGTGGCGGCAACGGTGGTGACGCGGGTGGTGGTGTTGCTTGGCACAATTGGATCGGGTTGGGGATTTTATCAGCACGCCTTGTTGAGCGGAGGGAAAAAGAGGAAGAAAAATGGTGCCAGAACTAAGCGTAAGTGATTTCGTAGCGGTTTTGAACCAAACTTTAGAATACGCTTACCCGGAAGTGATAGTAGTTGGCGAGGTGGCGAGTTTCAAAATAAATCAAAATAAGTTTGTGTTTTTTGATTTGAAAGATGCGGATGCGACTGTCGGCTGTTTTTTGATGTTGTTTAATTTGCGGGTGCCGCTAGAAGACGGCATGAAAGTGAAAATTAGAGCGGTACCAAAACTAACCAAGTTCGGCAAGTTTTCGTTGACGGCTCAGGAGATTATACCGATAGGGCAAGGCTCAATCAAGAAAGGGTTGGAGCTTTTGAAAGAAAAATTGGGCAAAGATGGGCTACTTGAGGAAAGCCGAAAACGCCCTTTGCCGGAAGCGCCACAAAAAATTGCGGTAATTTCATCTCAGGCGGCGGCGGGATATGCGGATTTTGTGAAGATTTTGGACGAAAGATGGGCGGGGTTGGAGCTGGTGGTGGCACAAGTGGCGGTGCAGGGATTTGGGGCGGCTGATCAAATAACCAAATCTTTGCAGTATTTTAATGAGCAAGGAGGTTATGACGTGATTGCAATTATTAGGGGTGGCGGATCGGCAGATGACCTCGCGGCTTTTAATGACGAAACGTTGGCAAGAGCAATTGCGAGTAGTAAAATCCCAGTGATAACGGGGATTGGACATGAAGTTGACGAGTCGATTGCGGATTTGGTGGCGGATATTCGGGCTTCAACACCGAGTAACGCCGCCCAGATGTTGTCGCGGGATAAAAAAGAGGTGGTGAAAAACAACGCTTCGGCGCTTAGCCGGCTAGTTGGGATTATCAGTGAGCGGGTGGATATGAAAAATGAGGAAATTGGTCAAAAAGTGGTTGAGGTGAAAGGCAAGATTGATGTGGAAGTTGATAAACTTGACGTAAAAATGAAACATTTGAGAGCGGTTTTGGAAAGTTTGAACCCAGAAATGGTTTTGAAAAGAGGATATGCGATTTTGCAGGGAGAAGTGAAGTTGGAGAATGTTGTGAAAATTACAACATTTAATGAAGAAATTAGTGCTTTAATTAAAGAAATAAAAAGGAGGAGATGAATGGCTGGAAAAACTGTTAAACCGACCATAAAGCAAAAAATGGAGCAATTGCAGGACAAGATTGACTGGTTTTACTCTGACGATTTTGTTTTGGACGAGGCTTTAGCGCATTATAAAGAGGTGACAATGCTGGCAGATGAAGTGGAAAAAGATTTGAATAATATTAAAAATGACGTAAAGGTGCTCACAAAAGACTGGACAAAATAAAAAAGCACTAGTATGATATAAGCATGGATAATAATAGTGTAAATGGTGGTTTTCCACAGCCAACTCCTCAGCCGATGCCGATGCAGCCGCAGTTTCCGCAACCAATGCCGCCCCAACCTCAATCAATGCCACCCCAATTTCCGACACCTCAAGCGCAACAGACGTTTCCACAACCGGTGGGTGTTGGCGGGCTGGATTTGACTGGTGCTGCTGGTGCTCAGTCGCCAGATGCGGCGGCGCAAGCCATACAGGCGAGAATTGCGGCTGAGAAAAAGAACCACCGGCACAAAATAATCCAAGTCATAATAATTGTAATTTTAGCGATTGCCACAATTGTGCTGGCGGCGTTTTTGGTGATGACCAAAATAGAATTTGATGAAAAAAGCCGTGACGTAGACGGTCAAATTGAACGGGCGGTGGTTGATGCGAAAAAAGCCCAATATGACGCAGATAAGGCGGAGTTTTTTGAGCTGGAAAAGAAACCATATTTTGAGTTTGTGGGGCCGGAAGATTACGGTAGTTTGTCATTTCAATATCCGAAAACTTGGAGCCAATACGTGTCATTAGATGCAAGTGACGGAGGCAATTTTGAGGCGTATTTTAACCCAGGCGTAGTGGATAAAGTGGGCGGTGACGCTTGGAGTGGTGAGGGAGTTTATGCTTTGAGGGTGATTATTTTCAATAACACCAGCCCTGAGGTTATCGCAGATTTTTACAAATCATACGTGAGTGATGGGTTTACGACTTCAAATTTGGTGACTGTTGGTGAGGCGAGCGGGATGCGGTATGATGGATATATCACCTCCGAATTAAAAGGCTCGTTGTTTGTGTTCAAGTTGCGTGATAAGGCGGTGGTAATTCGGACGGACTCGGAGATTTTTCGGGGCGACTTTGATGAGCTTTTGAAAACAATTAAATATAACGATTAGGTTTGAATTGTAGTCTCTTAGTGTTACAATGAATGTATGCAAAGAGAGGTAGTGAGGGATTTGTTTGGGGTGGAGTCCGAACTGATATCGGTTGCCCATGAGTTAAAAACCCCACTTTGCCTAATTCGCCAACTGGCATTTAGTTTGAGAAATGATCTTTCTGAACGAGAAATGATGAAGATAGCCGAACAAATTTCGGTGACATCTGAACGAGCGCTCAGGATGGTGAATGAATTGACTAAGGTTGCGAGATTGGAAGATGCCTTGTTTGATTTGGAGCCGGTCAATCCAAAAAGGATTTGTGAGCAAGCTGTGAAAGAGTTGGAGGGTTATTTCGCGATGAATCATCGCAAGTTGAACGTCCGATATAGCAATAATTTCAAATTGGTCGTGGCAAATCCGGAGCTACTAGCAAGCATTGTTTATAACCTTTGTGGTAATGCGATGTATTATTCTGAAAAAGACACTCCGAGCGAGATGTTCGTGAAGAGCGTAGATTTTGGGCATAAGGTGCGGATTGGGGTAAGAGATTTTGGACCAAGCTTGCCCATGAATATTTACAGGCATTTGAAGACCGGTTTTTTGAAAGCACCGACTTCTATTGCGATGCGACCGGGCAGTTCTGGGTTGGGGCTATACATCGTGTCGAGGTTTGCGAAATATATGCATGGGCGGGTTGGAGCGACCCGCCACGATGATGGCACGACATTGTTTGTGGATTTATTGGCTTCCAACCAAAGGAGTTTGTTTTGATTTTTGTGATTGACGATGATTTTTTGATGGCGGAAGTTTTGGGCAAAATTGCGGGTGAAGAAGCGCGGACTTTTTCCAACGGCATAGAAGCTATGAAAGCCTTGAACGATGAAACTCCGGAGCTGATTATATTGGACGTTTTATTGGTTGGCCCAACGGGTTTTTCTTTTCTGAATGAGTTGCAATCATATGACGATACGGGAAAAATACCGGTGATTTTGGTGAGTAGCGTGGCGGGGAGCATGAAAAATAGCGATTTGGCGGAATATGGTGTAGTGGCGATTTTTGATAAGGCAACGTTGCTGCCGGAGGAATTGGCAGCGGAAGTCAAAAAATGGACTACAAAGGCTTAGCTTTAGTTTTGAAGCGTACGAATTATGGCGAGGCGGACAGAATTGTGCATTTTTTGACACCGGAGGGTGATATCGGGGCTTTGGCGAAGGGCGTGCGCAAGGAGAAATCACGGTTGGCTGGGGGAATTGAGCCGTTTTGTCTTTGTGAAATTGTGGTGAGAATGGGTAAAGGCGAGCTTGGGACTTTGACTTTTGCGAGATTACAGCAGTTTTATGGCGGGATTTTGGCGGATTATGATAAATTGCAGTTGGGGTACGAGGCTTTGAAAATGGTTAATAAAGCCACTTTTGGCATTAGTGACGGGAGTTTTTTTGATATTTTGCGGCAAGTGCTAGAGGGTGTGGATAGTGGTGGCGATTTGACGATGGTGCGCGCATGGTTGTATTTGAACATGGCGAAAACGAGCGGGGCGGAACCTAATTTGCGAATGGATAGTCATGGCATGAAATTGATTGAAGATGGGAAATATGAGTTTGATGTGGAGCATGAAGTGTTGGTGCCGATGGCAAGTGGCGTGATTGGCGCGGAACACATCAAGCTGGCGCGACTGATGTTGGTTGGCAAACTGAAAATGGTTTTGAAAGTGAAAGTCGGCGCGGATATTGCGGAACAAGTTTTGCAATTTGCCAACAAGTTGGCGCGGATTTAGCATTTTGTGATATATTAAAAGTATGGAAGAAATTATCAATTTATGTAAACGGCGGGGTTTTGTGTGGCAGGGTAGCGATATTTATGGCGGCGTGGCGGGTTTGTATGATTTTGGACCTTATGGAACGTTACTTCTCAACAATATCAAGGCGCAATGGCGGCGGGCTAATGTGCAACTTAAGGAGAATTATGTAGAAATTGACTCGGCGATGTTCAAAGAGCCGAAAGTTTGGGTGGCTTCGGGGCATGTTGGGGGATTTTCGGATCCGCTTTCCGAGTGTAAAGTTTGTCATACGAGGGTGCGGGTGGACAAGGAGCTTGGTAAAATCGGTGTTGAGGCTGATGAAAAAATGACTGACGAGGAGTTGAATACACTTTGGGGGGCGAACTGCAAGAAAATCAAATGTCCGGTTTGTGGTAATATCAATTGGACAAAAGCGCAGATGTTTAATCTTTTAGTGAAGTCCAATCTTGGCGATTTTACAGACAAAGGGGAAAGTCCGGTGTATTTGCCTGGTGAGGCTTGTCAGGGGATTTATTTGAATTACAAAAACATTGTTGATACTTGTCGGGTGAAAATCCCGTTTGGTGTGGCGCAAATTGGCAAGGCGTTTCGGAATGAGATTAGTCCGCGTAATTTCCTGTTTCGGTGTCGTGAGTTTGAACAAGCGGACACGCAATATTTCGTGAAGCCGCATGAAAATGAGGAAGCGTATCAAAAAATCAAGCAAGAGCGGTTTGATTGGTATCTTGGACTTGGGATTAAGAAGAAAAATTTGCGGTTGAAACAACACACGCACTTGGTGTTTTACGCCAATGACGCTTGGGATATTGAGTATAATTTTCCGTCTTATGGTTTTGATGAAGTGGAGGGGATTCACGATCGCACAGATTATGATTTGACACAACACATGAAATATTCGGGCGTGGATTTGAGTTATGTTGATTCAATTTCTAAGGAAAAATATATTCCTTGGATTTTGGAAACTTCAGCGGGTGTGGGTCGAATGTTTCTTGCGTTTTTGTCGGACGCTTATACGGTTGAGGAATTGGCTGGTGGCGGGAAACGCACGGTTTTGAAGTTGGACGAAAGGTTGGCACCGATTAAGTTTGCGGTGTTTCCGTTGCTCAAAAACAAACCGGAGTTGGTGAAAAAAGCGCGCGCAGTGTATGCCGAGCTGTCAAAAAAGTTTGTGTGCGAGTTTGATGATAATGGCAATATCGGCAAGCGTTACCGCCGCCAAGATGAAATCGGCACACCGAAATGCGTGGTGGTGGATTTTCAAACTTTGGAAGACGGCACTTTGGCGGTACGCGACCGTGACACGATGGAGCAAACGCGCGTGCGGCTGGAAGACTTCAATTTTTCCCCAGCAACCAATCCACCACATTAACCTGTCGTACCCCGTTGTGGCTATATTCACCAGTATCGCGTGTGATAATAAACTTTTGGTTGTGGTCGCTAATTTTAGCAAATGGTGCCAGCTCGCGCATGCGGGTCTCTTCGCTCAATATGGTTTCCGTCACTTGGTAATATTCCGTGTAGCCATCCAACGTTTGCGTGATGAAATCTACTTCTTTTTCATCGACTTTACCTACCCAAACTTTGTTGCCGCGGCGTACGAGTTCAAGATATACCACATTCTCTAACAAATGTCCGCTGTCGGTGCTTTCCTTACCCAATAAATTATTGCGCAACCCCGTGTCAATACAATAGTATTTATTCAAAGTTTTGAGTAAGCTCTTGCCTTTGATGTCAAAGCGCAACACTTTATCCAAGATGAAACTTTCAGTAAAAGCTTGAAGATAATTATCAACACGCTCAAGGCTAACTGGAGGTTCTTTCGTGCGGTGGCTGTTGATGGTATTTCGGATATTATTCGGCGACACCAGATTGCCAACCGAGTCCAAAGCGAAACGGAGTACATTATCAAAAATGGGGTTTGGCGAAAAATTATATCTTATCATGATGTCTTTTTTCACCACAGTGCTATAAATTGTGTCCAAATAGTCCGGAATCTGCTGATTTAGCCCGTTTTTCAAGAAATTTGCCACTTCAGGGAACCCGCCCAATCTCATAAAATGGTCAAACTTTTCATTGCGGTCAAAATGCGTATCATTGGCGAAATACTCAAAATATTCCGCAAACGATAATGGCAAAACGCGGATTTCAATGTAACGACCGGACAAAAGTGTTGCCAACTCTCCCGACAGCGTATAAGCGTTGCTTCCGGTGATATACAAATCAATGTTGGGGTGTACAAATAGCCCGTCTGCCAGCCGTTCAAACTCCTTGATATTTTGGACTTCATCAAGAAAGATGTAATTTTTTTCACTTGGTAGCAGTTTTTTCACAATTTCATCATAAATGCCTTGCCAGTCATTAGGGCGATAAAACGCTGGATCTTCAAAATTGAGATATTGTGTCGCTTGTTTGTTGGTGCCGCCGTCAATCAGTTCTTGGCGGAACATCTGGAGGAGGGTGGACTTCCCCGCTCGCCGGATGCCAGTCGCAACTTTAATAAGGTTCGTGTCTTTGAGCTGTCTCAATTTTGCCAAATATCGTTCGCGTTTTATCATAATATGATTAATTATACAAAAGTTTCTCAGGTAAATCAACTAAAAACCTGAAAAAGTCTGGGAAATTGGGGAGTTTTTCGGGTGGAAAGGTGTGAGAAGGGCGGTTTTCTTGAAGAAAGCTTGCTTTTTGTTTTGTGCTTATGTTACAATGCGATTATTATGTTAATGAAAGGGTGCGTGATGAGGATAAGTGAGTTAATAAGGAAGATTACTTTCGTGCGATTTGCCAAAATTCCCGCCCCGAACGAGAGAGAGAGAGAGAGAGTGAGAGAGATTGT
>JAITKW010000029.1 GCA_031278275.1 Candidatus Nomurabacteria bacterium
TGACGTTTCGGTGTAGTTTCATATCAAACCCTCTGCAAGGGTTTTCCCAACCACGCCATTAGCTAAAACGAGGGAACAAGCCTCTTTGTCTGTGTTCGCAAGCAATTTCTTAATCGCGCAACTAAGAGAGAGAGAGAGAGAGAGAGATCGCATGCGGGTTTCTTAACAAACCGCGCCAAGCCAAGCTTACTCATAATTTGTTTCTCCTCATTATATTACCTTAATGTAAGCATTATAACAAATCATTAGCGAAATGCAACCATTAAAGTCAAGATTTTTCAAGAATATCCTCCGCCCGTAGCTCTTTATGTTATTTTTTTGTCATCAAATGCCGCCCGTCATCCCTTTTTTTAAGTCAATCACTTTTTGATAAATTGCTTCATAATGCTTCCACGACAGTTGAACATCGTGCTTTTTCGCGATAGCCAGACTGCCAAGCGAAAACTTGTTGCGTAGATTTTTGTCGAGCAAAATCTCACGCAAAGCTTTGGCGATGCCCGCCACGTCATCTTTTTCACACAAATATCCGTTAACACCATTTTGGCACAACTCGCCCAATGCGCCCGCATTCACCGCCACAACCGGCTGCCCGCACGCCATCGCCTCCAACATTGATAAACTTTGCAACTCAACTGGAGATGGCATGCAAAACACCGTGCCGACCCGATGGATAATTTCTTTGTCTTTGTCAATTATTTTGCCAGTGAAAATCACTTTGTCCGAAATGCCCAGCTCACGCACCAACTCTTTCAAATTATCCTCGTCATTGCCACACCCCACCAACACCAAAAAAGCACCCGTCCGTTTGGCGATTTTGGCAAACGCCTCCACCAAAACTCCCACGTGTTTTTCATTGTCAAGCCGTCCAAGATGAGTGACAATTGGCTTGTCTTTGGGAATGTGATATTTTTTATAAAACCCGCCGGGCACTTTTCCAACCTTGAACTTGCCCAAATCAATACCATTGCTCACCGGCTCAATCGGTGGCAAGCCAATTTTTCGCTCTTTGACTTTCCAAAACAAATCTATCGCCATTTGGGTCGGCATTGTGACATAGTCAAACTTTTTGAGAAAATCTTTTTCATAAAGTTTAATGGTTTCCGAAATTGGTTTTGACACCAAAGCAAAAGCGCGCAAATTGTCAATCAAGTTTTCCGGCAAAAAATGATTGGTCGCAACGCATGGAATATGATTTTTTACAGCGTATTTATTCGCCGCCTGCCCAATCATCAGTGGCGTTTTGACGTGAATTACGTCCGGTTTGAATTCGTCCAAAATGTCAGCAATTTCTTTATACGGCGTTACGCAAATCTTGAAACCGTCTTTGTATATTTTGTTGGGGATTGGTGGCGGAGTTATTTGATTATGATAAAACGGAAAATTATTAGACTTCAAGCGATAAATCTTCACCGCGCCGTCTTTTTCAACGCCAGATTTTTTGGTTTGGCTGGGGGCAAGAACAATCACTTCGTGTTTCAAAAAACTCATACCGTCCGCCACACTTTTGCTGGCCACCGAACAACCATTCATGGCTGGCCAATAAACATCTGACGCAATTACAATCCTCATAGTTTAATTATTATACCACAAAACCCCTCGTTTAAGCACATTTTATGTTACAATACTTAATGTATGAAACTGTTTTTTGACGCAAGATTTATCCGCACTGATTACCACGACAGTATCAGCCTTTATTCGGCTAGTCTTGCGCAAGCCATTTTGACCCACCACCAAAATATTACTTTTTTAATACATGACGAAAAGCAAAAAACTTTTTTGCCGAACGGTGCAAAAACCATCAAAATCCACCGTCCGGAACATATTAAAGAACTGTTTTCGGGACGGATTTTGAGCAAATATCACCCAGACGTGGTGTGGACGCCTTTGCAAACGCTTAAGCGCCATAAAAACTACAAACTAATCTTGACTATTCACGATTTAACTTATTTCAAATATAATATTCCTCCCAAGAATCACCCTTTGCCCGTTAAAATCGGTTGGAAATTATTTCATCTTTCCCCAAAACCACAGGCGTTTTTACTAAAAAAAGCTGACGCCATCACGGTGCCAAGCCAAAACACCAAAAATGAATTAGCAAAGCGCATGACCATCAATCAGCGTAAGATTTTTGTGGCTGCTCCAGCGCCGAGAAGTTTGACGAAATACCAAAAACCGCCCAAACAACAAGCAAGCGCACCCAAAAATATCGTGGTAATTGGCACTGACCAAAAATGGAAAAATCTTGACGTGATTGTGGCTGGCATGCAGTTTTTGACCGGTCGCACATTGCACATATTGACCAAAATGAGCGCCGAAAGCAAGGCGCGCCACCAAAAATTGAACAAAAACCATATCAAAATTGTTTATCACGGTGCCTTTGACGAAAAAAAAGAAGCCGAGGTTTTGGCGAATAACGCAATTTTGGTTTCCGCTAGTTTAGCGGAAGGTTTTGGCATGCCACTAGCGGAAGCGATGGATTTTTCGGTGCCAATTGTCGTGTCGGACACGCCGATTTTTCATGAGGTAGCCGGCGAAGCTGGAACTTATTTTGACCCCAAAAGCTCTCAAAGTTTCGCCAAAGCAATCAAGTCTTTGGATAACAAAAAAAAGCGTGAGGAAATGGTGAAAAAAGGTTTAGAGCAAGTCAAAAAGTTTGATTGGAATGATTCCGCCCAAAAAATCATAAAAACCGCGAGGACGTTGCATGAAAAAAAAGTCTAACAACAACATGCTAGTCAACCGCCGTGCCAGTTTTGATTATCATTTGTCCGATGAATTGACGGTCGGCATGGTTTTGTCTGGCAAAAAAGTGCGTGCTACGCGCGACCATCGCGCACAATTAAAAGGCGCTTATGTCACAATTCACAAAGGCGAGTTGTGGTTGAATAATGCCTCGTTTTCCATCAAAAACCCTAACGAAACCACAGTTGATATTAGCCCCGTCAAATTGCTCGCCACCAAAAAACAAATTATTGCTCTTGAAAAAGCCAAAATCGCCGGAACTAGTATCGTCCCCACCAAAATGCTGACGGCTGGGCGACATATTAAATTGATTATTGCGCTCGGCAAGGGCAAAAAACGTTACGACAAACGCGAAACCATCAAAAAACGTGATTTGGAAAGAGAATATCGCAAGCAAAAGGGGGCGAGATGAATATATTTTCTTGGAATGTTAATGGCATTAGGGCGCTCATCAAAAAAACCGCTTTGCAATCTTTTATTAAAACTTATCACCCAGACATTCTTTGCGTACAAGAAACTAAGGCGAAACAAGGGCAGGCTGAAATTGACTTGCCAGAATACGAAGAAATTTGGAACTCTGCCAAACGTGCCGGTTATTCCGGCACCGCCATTTTCACCAAAATCAAGCCAAAATCAATTATGTTTGGGTTTTCGGACGAAATCAATCAGCGCTATCAATGGGCGGACGACCAACACGGCGACCCAACCGAAGAGGGGAGGGTTCTTGTCGCTGAGTTTGAAGATTTTTTTCTCATCAACGTTTATACGCCCAACACCAAACATGAATTGACGAGGTTACAACTGCGCGAACAACTTTGGGATCCGGCAATGTTGGAATATATCAAAGAATTGGAGCGCCAAAAATCCGTGATTATTTGTGGCGACTTCAACGTGGCGCACGAAACGATTGACCTTGCCAACCCAAAAGCCAACGAGGGGAATGCT
>JAITKW010000010.1 GCA_031278275.1 Candidatus Nomurabacteria bacterium
AGTGGCGATGGAAGCTCAGTCATAACTTCACAAAACACCCACAACTTCGCCAGCGCCAACGTCAGAATGTCCAAAAACACCGATTGGGGAGCCACTGCTTATCTTTCCGACAGCATTTATGGCAGAGGCACCAGTGAGGTTTGGATAAATAACTGCGACCACGATGTCAATAACACCCAAATCGGTGGCGACACTTATAACGACCACACCGGTTGGGCTGGCACAAGTGTTAATGCTAGCAAGCAATCCTCTTGCTCCGCCTACACCACCGCATACAACAACTCAAACCAAGCCTATCACGGCACGATTGGCGTTCACGCCTCTACCACCGACAACGTCTATGGCATTTATGACATGTCTGGTGGTAATTTTGAATATGTCATGGGCAACTACGACAACATTATAAGTAGCTCTGGCTTTAGCGCCTTACCAGATGGCAAATATTTTAACAATTATCCCAGCAACGTTTTTACTAGTAACGGCTACTACACCAACAACAACCAATGTACTTTTCAAACTTGTGGCGGTCAGGCTCTACACGAAATCAAAACTGCGCAACCCATTTCCGGTGGCAGTCAATCTTGGGGTGGGGACAACTCGTATTTCGTGTACTCAAGTTACCCGTGGTTCGGTCGTGGGGGTAACGGCAACAATGCGGCGAACGCTGGTTTGTGGAGCGCCAACAATGTGAACGGAAGTGCGAACATCAACTATGGTTGGCGGGCGGTCGCCAGCGCATATTGATTTATTATCAAAAAAACTAAAAATATGCTACAATCAACTTATGGATAATTTTAAGATTAAAACAATTAGGGCAAGACAAATATTGGATTCGCGGGGCAACCCGACTGTGGAAGCTGATGTCACTTTGGAAAGTGGCGCTTTCGGGCGAGCGGCAGTGCCGAGTGGTGCGTCCACCGGCTCGGGCGAAGCTTTGGAGCTGCGCGATGGTGGTGCGGCATATGGCGGGAAAGGTGTTTTGTTGGCGGTGGACAACGCCAATTCCAAAATCGCTAAAGTTTTGGTGGGCGCAGACGGCAATGACCAAAAAACGGTTGACCGCACAATGTTGGAGTTAGACGGCACCGAAAATAAGTCTAATTTGGGGGCAAACGCTATTTTGGCGGTTTCGCTTGCCACTGCTAAAGCGGCGGCGAGTGCCAAAAAAATCCCATTTTACAAACACGTTCAGGAAATCTCAGATACTGCGCCACATGAAATGAGTTTGCCAATGCCGATGATGAATGTGATGAATGGTGGCGAACATGCGGATTGGGCGACTGATTTTCAGGAATATATGATTATGCCACTTTCCGCCGAAACGATGGCGGATGCGTTGCGTATGGGGGCGGAAGTTTTTCATGCGTTGAAAAAAGTCTTGCAAGAGCAGGGGTACGCTACGACTGTTGGCGATGAGGGCGGTTATGCGCCGAAAGTCAAAAACGGCAACAACGAGCCTTTGGAAAGGATTAAGCAGGCGATTGTGGTGGCGGGCTATGAGCTCGGAAAAGACATTTCACTTGCGATGGACGTGGCGAGTAGCGAGTTTTTTGACGGCGAAAAATACATTTTGAAAACCACTGGCGAGGCGAAAACTTCGGACGACATGATAAACTGGTACCAGTGGATTATGGATAATTTTCCGGTGGTTTCAGTTGAAGATGGGTTAGCGGAAAATGATTGGTGGGGGTGGCAAAATCTCAATGCACGGTTGGGTGATAAATTGCAGTTGGTTGGAGATGATTTGTTGGTGACGAATGTGAAATTATTGCAAAAAGCAATTGAAGAAAAGGCGTGTAATGCGATTTTGATTAAGCCAAATCAGATTGGTAGCTTGAGCGAAACGATTGACGCAGTGAAGCTGGCGAAGCAAAATAATTTCCGTACAGTAATGAGCCACCGTTCCGGAGAAACGGAAGATACTACCATCGCACACCTTGCCGTGGGATTGGGCTGTGGCGAAATCAAAACTGGCTCTTTGTCGCGCTCGGACAGAATTGTGAAATATAACGAATTGTTGCGTATCGCCGAAGCAGATTCTAAGCTGAAGCTGGCGCGACCTTTTATTGTGTAAAAAAAGTGTGTTATTATTGATTTGATGAAAAATATTATTGAGGCAAAGCATCTCGGCATTGATTTTGGCGACAAAAAAGTCATCAAGGATTTGTCGTTTGAGGTGAAAGAGGGCGAGATTTTTGGGCTTTTAGGCTCCAACGGTTCTGGCAAAACTACCACCATTCGGGCTTTGCTGGGGCTTTATCAGCCGAATAGGGGTAAAATCCTTATTGATGGTAAGATTTTTTCGCCCAGTAGTGAATTGGTTGGATATTTGCCGGAAGAGAGAGGTTTGTATAAAAAAGAAACGGTGATTGATGTAATGACTTATTTCGGACGGTTGAAAGGGTTAGAGCATCCGGCTGAATGGTCATTAAAATACCTTGAGCGCGTGGGGCTTTTTGACAAGCCGAAGGAAAAAATTGACAAACTTTCATCTGGGCAACAGCAAAAAGTGCAACTTGGCATTACGATTATGAACAACCCCAAACTTTTGATTTTGGACGAGCCGACCAAAGGCTTTGATCCGGTTAATCGCAAATTATTGATGGATATTATTGACGAAAGGCACCGAGCGGGTGCGACTATTATTCTGATTACGCATTACATGGACGAAGTGGAACGGCTGTGTGATCATGCGCTACTCTTAAAAGACGGCGTGGCGAAAGTTTATGGCACAATTTCAGCCATCAAAAAGCAATTTAGCGGTCTGTCATTAGATGAGATTTTTGTGAAAGTTTACGGGAGGAAAGATGCTTAAGGAAGTTGTAAGATTTGAAATTGTCAGAAGTTTGAAAAAACCATCGTTTTGGGTTGCGGCTATTTTGTTGCCGGTGCTTTTGATTGGGTACATCTTTTTTGCGGGATTTTCCGGCATGAAGGCCGAAAAAGCGTTAGTTGAAAATGGCAATCTTAGTGACAAACGCTTGAGTTTGATGGACGAAAGCAATATCATTAACGCCAGTTTTCTTGAGCATGTCACCACCATCAAAGATAAAAACGAAGGCATTTTGAACGTGAAATCTGGTGCGATGGACGTGTTTTATTTTGTGCCGAGCGATTTCGCGCAGCCGATTGAGATTTACAGCCTTAACAGCTCCGGCTCTTTCTTGACGGATTACAGAAGCAAAATTGATGAATGGCTGAAAGCTTCGGTGGTTGGAGAGTTGACCGAAGCGCAAGCGATAGTGATGATGGGTGGTTATCGCGTGGACACGGTGAAGTTTAACAACTCTGGTGGAGAAAATGACGAACTGAGTAATATGGTGGCGCCGATTGTGGGGTTGGCGATTTTTTATGTCCTGATTTGTATTTTTGGCAACCGTTTGACAACCGCGACCATTGAGGAAAAGGAAAATCGCATTACAGAGATGTTGCTCACGTCCATTTCCGCCAAAACTTTAATCGTGGGCAAAATACTTTCCTTGATTTTACTGGGTTTTTTGCAAGTGTTTATTTTTGTGATTCCGATTATGATGATTTGGTTATTCGCCAAACAAAACCAAATCGCTGGCCTTGACTTGTCAATACTCACGAACCTTGAAATTAACCCGCTAACAGTGATAATCAGCGTCATACTTTTGCTTTCAAGCTACATTTTATTTGTGGGGCTTTGCGTATTTGTCGGCACCTTAGTGCCGACCGCCAAAGAAGTCAGCGGCTACTCCAGCATTATGATGATTTTGGTCATCATGCCGATGTTCTTTCTCAGCTCATTTTTGGTTTCCACGCCGACTGTCGTCACTTATGCGCTGTCCTTTTTCCCATTTTCAGCACCAATTTCATTGTTTTTGCGTTTTGCTTTCGGCACTTTGACGTGGTGGGAAATGGCCCTTGGTCTTGCCATCATCACCGTTTCCGCCGTCTTGATTATCCGGCAAGCCATCAAAGTTTTCCAATTTGGCGCGGTGGGTCTAACTTCCAAAATCAACTTAAAAGACGCATTTTTCAGGAGATAGCGCACGTTTTAGGAGAACTATAGCTCTAGTAAGCGCCACCCCAAGAATTGCAAAACATTAGTACCATTTGTTTTTTAGCCAAAACTCATACGCTTGACGATAGCCACCGTAGCGTTCCGTGACGTAATTATGTTGCCACTTCAAAGCCACCACCGGATCGCTCCAATTGGCACCCAATTTTGAACAAGGCAACGCTTGCACCAAGCCGCACGCCCCACTGGATTTATTCACTGCGTCTGGTCGCCACGTGCTTTCCTTTGTGACGATATAATCCACATAACCCCAATCTTCCTCTGGAATGCCGGACGCTTTCAGCCATTTATTTTTTTCGGTTGAGCTGTCATATTTTGGACCCAAGCTTTTCATGCCGATTATCACTTTTTGATTTTTCGGTTGCTTTGTCACAATTTCGTTAATTTTTTTGCGCCCAATTTCCTTGCCGTCAATCATCTCAATCTCATAAGAAACAGTTTTCGCCCCATCTTCACCCGCCTCAATCACTTCTTCATAACCCTTATCGCGGTTGTAATCCAGGATTTTTTCAATTGCAAAACCAATCGCCTCAGTTTCAGTCACAATTTCTGTGCCGTTACGCCAAATCTCCACCGTGTCGCCGTCACTCAAAAGATCATTACGGAAAATAATTGAGTCCGCATCCACCAGTGCCACGCCTTGTTCCTCAAATAAGTCATTCACGGTTTTTGCTTGAGTCTGGAGGTTGAGCTTGGTGCCATAATACAAAAAATTGATATTTTTCGCGCGCGTAATCATGAGTTCAATTGACCCGCCAGCTTGAGTCACATTTTCAGAATGCACAAAATCCACCAAGTCCCGCTCCGACAATTGGATACCGGCGTCTTTCATAATCTCCGCGACCGAACCGCTGGCGGACATGATTTTAGTTCTTTCACCGCCATCGGAAATAATTACCGGTCTGGCGCGATAAATATTGATATAAAATTGTCCAGCTTCAATTTTTTCGGAAGTTTCCGGTTCAACGTGATCGCCCTCGTCTAAATCAATGTCCGCCAAGCTCAATGCTTCGCCGACAGTGCCGGCAGACGAGCGGATAATGCGCTTTTCACCTCTGTCAAAAATAGTAATCAAACTTTCACCCGATTTACTTTCGCCGTCAACCTCAGCTTGTGCCAAACCGCCCTTAAACGCAATTGCTAGCACAAAAAACACCAAAATGCCCACGCTAAACAAAAGTTCTCCACCTCTTCTTACTCGCATAAGCTTCATTATAGCAAAAATATTTGCGAAAAATGATGTAAAAATTACATTTTTTGCAAAAATCATAACCAGTATGTTATGATTAGAGCAACTAGTAAAGTGAGGTAAACCAATGAACAACGATCCGTCTAATCAACCATTAAATACACCACCAACTTCAACTCCACCCACGCCCCCTCCAATACCGCCAGCGGTGTCCAACCAAACAGCAGCCTCGCCTGTCACGTATGCACAGCCTGTCGCCCCAGCCCCCGCTCAACCAGTTGCCGAAATAGTCACCACCCCAGTCACAGAAACAGTGGAAAAACCCAAAAAGTCTAAGCTGGGATTGACAATTTGCTTAATTATTTGTGCTTTGATTTTATTAGGCGGGGGAGTCACCGCCAGCGTGTTGTTACTTGGTGACAAAGGCCCGAAGGACGAAGATTACCGCAAGGCTTACACTGCGATAGTAGATTTCACCAAGAAACAAGCGAATTTGGAAAAATTGTCTTTGGATGCGCTCAGCGAAGCTGAATACACCAACGAACCGGAGAACCTCAATGATTATGCCGAGAGTTTCAGCTTGTACGTATCCAATTTCCGCACGATGATGAGCAACGTTGAGGCCACCGGTATTTTGAAAAACGAGATTTTGAAACAAAAATACGACAATTTGAGCGCCATATCCAATAAAGTTTTGCCAGCTTTTGAAAAGTTCATTCCGGAATTGTCAAGTTTCATCAAGTTCACTCAATCTTTATCGGAATTGTTGCCGTACATGTCTAATCAAGAATGGCTAATGAGTGGCGCATTTAACGAAGCGTTGGTGGACGAACTGTTTGCGCCGATTTTGGGCTCTAATAACGAAGCTATTAAACAATTTGCCGGAGATTTGTCCGCCATCTATAAGAGGCTGGCAGCGGGCATTAAAGATTATAATGATGGGAAAACTAACGCCAGCGAGTTCCAAGCTGAAATAATGAATGTGTTTAACGAAGCGTCCAATTATTATACTAAGTTAGGCAATTTGCTTACGGTTGAATCCCTCATGGGCATTACCGAAGACGATATTAGTAAGTTTGAGGCCGCCGCTACCGACTTTGCCACGGAACTCTACAGCAGTTTCCCAGTCAGTGATGACTTGGAATTGCCGAAAAACCTTGAAATATTGGGAGAAAAAAGTTAACCGTCATTAAGGGGGTGTATAAGTGCAACAAAATAACTTTGACATGGTTTCCAACGACAATCGGAAACATGTAAAACCGTTAACAGTTGGGCTAATAGCTGGCGCGGGCTTGTGCTTGATAGCCATCATTGTTTTGGTCGCACTGTCGGTGTTTACGAGCTTAAAATCAACTTCTACTTCTGAAATGTCCAAAGAAGACCAAGAAAAAGTGTGTTTTAATCCAGATTTAGCGCAAGGCGAGGTGCAAAACGCCTTTAGGAAAGCGGTTTTGAAGTTTGGTGCGTGCTACGACAACGTTATCCCAGACGGCGAATTACGTTATAGATTGCCAGAATATGGTTTTTTTGCGACTATTTCCAGTACTTACACCTTGCGTGCTGAACAAACCGACACGATAGCTGAAAAAGTAAAACAGGCTTTTGAAGACGAAGGGTTCGTGGCGACCGAATACACTATTGACGAACATTCAGCAGGGAAAATCATCAACTTCATATCCGGCGAAATTGTTTGTGATTATTGGGAGAACGAAGACGGTTATTATACCGTTGGCTGTGCCGACAAGGCGCAATTTGTGGAAGTGTCAGAACAACTGAAGCCATTTCACGATTTGCAGCCACTTCAAGCGTACCGCGAGTTAAAAGTCTCAAGTTATGACAACCCAAACAATCATACGAATTATAAAAATGCTTTGGTTTATGGAGATGGCAATGCTTATCAGATCTTTTTTGCGAAAAACGACAATTGGGAGCTTGTCTTGTCCGACACCGGTCGTGTCAGCAGTGTCATCAACTGCCCGCCAAATGAAGGGAAGTATTTTGATAAAATGTGGGTGATTAACCAAGATAGTGTTTATTGTGCGGATAATTCTGGCAATTTATTAGAGCTTGGTAGTTATTGGAATTAGCCAAATCACTTCACATTGCGGAAGAGGATTTTCTTCAAATAATAGACAATGGGGTTGATTTCTCGCAAGTTCAATAGGTAACAACTGACAATGTAAGCGGCGAAGCTGGTCACCACAATCAACAGGAACTTGGGAAAAGTCAAGAAAAAACTTTGGTCGGTGATGTCAAGAGGGAAAAGTTTAACCATTGAATATGCCACGATACTTGTGATGAAACCAGACAAAATCATGCGCAAAATTGCGCTCATAAATCTGCTGGTAAAAATATTGCGATAATGTAAAATTAACACGGAAGTCAAGATTATGATTTCCAAAACTGCGCCGATGGATTGCGCAAACGCCAACCCATAAGCACCCATGTCAAAATGAAACGTGAAGATAATGGCTAAAGCGATATTTACGCCAATCGCAAAAATTGACACCATCAGTGGCGTTTTGGTGTTTTGCCTTGCATAAAACGCCCGCACCAAGATGTGAAAAATTGAACGACAAAAAATGGAAATTACTAGCGCTCCGAGTAGCGCCGAAATCAACGAATCGCCTCCGTTCTTAATAAAACTGACAACGTAACCTCGTCCGAAAAATGCCACGACCGACACCGGCAGGGCAATCCAAATCACCATGCGCAATGCTGAACGAAAACTCCGCAAAAATCCCTCTTCATTATCATGCGCCAAATCCTCAGTCATTTTCGGGAAAAAGGCCGTTGAAATTGCCACGCCGATTAAGCTGATTGGCATGAGATGAATTGACAGGGCTTGCTGATACGACCGCAAAGTTCCAGCCACCATGCGACTCGCCAAGTTCATCTCCACAATACCGTTGATGTAATCAATTCCTTGATCAATTGAGCGTGCGGGCAGCAGCCCCAAGACTTTTTTGAACCCCAAGTTTTGCCAATAAATCTTGAATTCGTAATTGAAGCCCAGCCCAAACAACCCAACTGCGCTGACAATCAATTGCAAGATGGCACCGAGCGCCACCCCGAGCGCCACACCCATAATTCCACCTTCAAAAATCTGCCAGCCAAAAAGATTGATGCCGTTTGCGAAATATTTGATGCCGATGATTATCCCGATATTATAAAACACTGGCGCCAAAGCATAATAAACAAAGCGCCCGATAGATTGTTGGATACTGGTCAAAACAGTGGAAATGGCGAACAAAAACGGATTGACTGCAATAATCCGCATCATGGCGACCGCCAAAGAGCGCGATGATTCATCAAGACCTGGGCCCACGATGTAGCGCACCAAAGGTTCGGCGAAAATCACAATCAAAATACTCGCCAGCAAGGTCGTGAGAGCCAAGATATTCAACACCGAACTGGACAACTCCCATGCGGATTTTTTGTTGCCACCCGCCAATCTTTGGTTGAACACCGGTATGAAAGTCACGGACAATGCGCCGGAAACCAAGATGAAAAACATAAAATCAGGTATGGTAAACGCTGCCGTATAAGCGTCAATGCCGGTGGGATAAGTATCAAGATACTGACTGTTTAGGAGGCGGTCGCGAAAAATGCCGAGTAGTGCGGAAAGCAAAGTTGATGCCGCCAAAATCACTGCCACCAACTTTACGGGCATTTTGCTATTAGCTAAGGTCACAATACTACTAAATCTGAACTTTTTCACTATTTAATCATACACCACTACAAGATAATTTGACTACTATCTCCACAGATTTTTTATCAAATGGCTCCTTGGGGATAAGTTTAATAGTCGTACTTTTGCTATCGCAACCAGAAAAATGCTTTGATTGGTTTTCAAACTTGGCGTTATTACCTTTCAGCAAATTGTCTAAGCTCACGTCCATACCAAAAGTGGATATTTGAGTCAACGTCTCTTTCGTCCCGTCAGCACTCATCGCGCGCTCCAATTCACCAACGTAATCCGCATAATATTCCTTGCCCAATTTGTCCAATTTCCGCACCAAAAAATCTTCTCTGAAAACCCAACCACTGTAATATGAGAACATAAAGCCCCCCATCACGCCGATGATTAGCACGGCTATTAAGATTAGTATTTTCTTTTTGGATTTAATTTGTTTAGACATATTCACATATTAACATAAGTATGTTAATATTTTCAAGTAGGAAGGGGTATGGGATTTTTTAATAAAAAACAAGTTAGCAGTACGCCGAAAAAAATATCAACTACGGTTTTGACATCCAATATTTCGCCGGAGTTGGTGGTTAATTCCATTTCCGATGGGGTGGTGGCAATTGACGGTCAGGGGAACATCCAGCTCATCAATCAACCTGCGATTACGCTTACGGGATTTAGTAGTATTGTGGACGCTTTGGGGTTGAACTTCGGCACGGTGATTGCCTTATTTGACAAAAGAGGTGACGAGGTTAACGATAGCAATAACCCAATTTTGGCATCTATCAAATCGGGTTCGCTGTTTTCCTCTAGGGCGTTTGAACTCAAAAGCCAATCTGATGGCAGGAAAACCCCGATTTCGTTGACAATTGCGCCAATTACGGGCGGAGGCGTGGTGGTTTCTTTCAAAAATATTGAACGAGAAATTGAAGAAGAGAACGAACAGATGGAGTTTATTTCCACCGCCAGCCATGAAATGCGCACGCCGATTGCCTCCATTGAGGGCTATCTCAGCCTCGCCGTCAATCCTGCTACGGCGACCATTGACCAAAGAGCGCGCGAATACCTCACCAAAGCCGTAGAGGTTTCCAAACATCTTGGCAAATTATTCCAAGATTTGCTTGACACTACTAGGCTCAGCGAAAACAGGCTGAAAGCCAATCCCGTGCCAGTGGAAATCACGGAACTAGTCAAAAGCATTTCTCAGGAGTTAATCCCACAGATTTCTGAAAAGAGGCTTAGTTTGTCATTCAACGGCATTTATCTTGTTGGCAGGTCTGTTAATGAAGGGCCTAAAGAAGCGCGAAGAATTGCGCGGGTTTTTTATGCACGGGTTGATGTGGATTTTGTGCGAGAAATCCTTAGTAATTTGATTGAAAATGCCATCAAATATACGCAAAATGGTGAAATTGAGATAATTGTGACTGGGGACAGCGATTCGGTGGTTATATCAGTTAAAGATTCTGGTATTGGTATCAGTAAAGAAGATTTGGATCATATTTTTCAAAAGTTTTATCGCGCCGATAGCTCGGATACAAGAATAATCAACGGTACAGGACTGGGGCTCTATATTTCCAAACAACGTGCTGAGGAGCTGGGGGGTAATTTATATGCCGAGAGTGAGCTGGGCAGAGGCTCCATCTTTTATTTGAAATTGCCCAGACTTAGCGATGAAGATTTCGCGCGCGAAAAAGCCGTTTTGTCCAACACAATTTCTGATGCGGACTTAGTTGTGCCACAGGCCGAAATTAGCCCGCCTACAGCCAACAGGCAAACGACTTCGCCTATAACTCCTCCGCCAGTTTCGCCAACAGTTTCTCCGCCAACTCCACCGGCGACTCCACCAGCAGCCCCTTCAGTAACTCCTCCGCCAACTCCACCGGCGATT
>JAITKW010000023.1 GCA_031278275.1 Candidatus Nomurabacteria bacterium
ACCATTGCCTGATGAACCCACGCAAACTAACGCAACAAGTGCTAGCGAAATACCAGTCAGTTCTGATATAATAGAATCGTTAGCTTCGTCACCGGATCTTTCTGTTGAAACGCTTAGCAAAATCGCCAAGCAAAAAGAAGATGAGGTGTTCGTAGCTATTAGTCATAATCATTAAGGTGGGAAAATGGATCCAAACGCAGTACAACAACCAAACCAAATCTTTCAGCCACAAGTCGGGCCGGCTAGCGCTCCGCCTTTGCAATCGCCAATTCCGCCAACCGATCCGAATGCGCCACCCGTCCCGCCCAGCCAAGACCCCAATAAACCTGAAACGCCAGCCCCGCCCTCAAAGGAAGCCACTACTACTCAAACCAGTTTGATGATTTCCGAAATCCGCGATGGCATGGTCGTGATGAAAGATGGCAGTTTTCGCGCTGTCGTAGAGTGCGAGTCCATCAATTTTGACTTGATGAGTCAAATGGAGCGAGAAGGCGTGGAATATTCTTATCAAGGCTTTTTGAACTCTTTGAACTTTACGGTACAGATTTTGGTGCGTAGTCAGCGGATTGATATTGGTCCGTATCTTGAAAAATTGCAAGATATTCGCAGAAATCAAGACAATATGTTGTTGAATGTTTTGATTGACGATTATATTGATTTTATTGACTTGTTGAGTCAAGAGGCGAACATCATGGACAAACGTTTTTTTGTTATCATTCCATATTACACCTCAGACACTAGCGAAAATATGGTTGAACAAAGCAAGGGATTTTTCAAAAAATTGTTCGGCGGGGCGGGACCAACCGTGACCAATATCGATAAAGCCACTTTTGAAAAAGCCGTTACCGAAGTTAGTAAGCGTATCGCCATTGTGGTGGACGGGTTGCGTAGCGTGGGCGTGAGCGCCATCAGATTGAACACCAAAGCTCTCGGCACATTGTATTACAATTTCAACAACCCCGACACTTCCGTGCGCGAGCCGTTGGTGGACTTTTCCAAAGTGACTTCAATGTATATTCAGAAGGGCGATGATGCCGACAAGGGGGTAAAATAATGGCCAAAAAAGATATGACCGCGAGCGAAATTGCCAGTAGCCAACAAACCGCAATTGAAAACGAAGCTGAGCGCGCATTTCAGGCCGGCATTACCACTTTGCGTGATTTGATTAGCCCTAGTTCTTTGGAAATCCACAGTGCATATTTTCGTTTGGGCACCAAATACGGGCGTACATTATATATATACGGCTATCCGCGCGTACTCTACACCGGCTGGCTAAGTTCAATTATCAACATTGACGAAGTGGTAGATGTCAGCATGTATGTTTATCCAGTGGAATCCGCCGTCATCATGAAAAACTTACGCAAAAAAGTAACGCAGTTGGAAGCTTCCATGAATGTGAACAACGAGCGTGGCAAAGTGCGTGACCCAGAACTAGAGGCGGCAATCCAAGATGCGGAGGAATTGCGTGATCAGTTGCAAGTTGGAGCGGAAAAGTTTTTCCGTTACGGGCTTTATCTCACGTTATACGCCGATTCTTTAGACGAGCTAAACTTCGTCCAAAATAAAATTGAAACAATTTTTGGACAACAAATGGTGTTTTCAAAAGTCGCGTCCTCGCAACAAGAGCAAGGCTTGAACTCCACGGCACCGCAATGCACCGACCAACTCCAAATCCGCCGCAACATGAATACTGGCGCAATTTCTACCAGTTTCCCGTTTACTTCTGCCGATCTCACGCAGGACAAAGGAGTGCTTTATGGTATCAACATGCATAACAACGGTTTGGTGATTTTCGATCGCTATTCTTTGGAAAATGCCAATATGGTGGTGTTTGCTAAATCCGGTGCTGGTAAATCTTTCACGGTGAAATTGGAGGCGCTCCGCTCCATGATGATGGGGGCAGAGATTTTAATTGTTGACCCCGAAAATGAATACCAAAAATTATGTGATGCAGTGGGCGGGTCATACATTCGGCTCAGCTTGAACTCCGATGTCCGGATTAACCCATTTGACATTCCAAAAGTCGTGGATAATGAAGACGCTGGCGATGCTTTGCGCTCCAATTTGGTGACTTTGCATGGATTATTTCGTTTGATGTTGGGCGGGGCAACTATGGCGGCAGCTGGCGGACAAGCGGTGACGGTCTTGACACCAAACGAAGAGGCCGACCTTGACCAAGCCTTAATGGACACTTATGCGCGCGCCGGTATCACTTCTGACCCACTAACTCACCAATCTCCGCCACCAACCATCGCCAATCTTTATGACACGCTTTTACATATGGGCGGCACCGGTCCGGATCTTGCCCAGCGATTACGCAAATACACTTCCGGCACTTTCGCTGGCATTTTCAGCCAACAAAGCAATATTGACATCAATAACCAAATGGTGGTGTTCAATATCCGCGACCTTGAAGACGAGTTGCGCCCAGTCGCCATGTATATCGTCTTGTCCCACATTTGGAACATCGTGCGTGCCGAACAAAAACGCCGCATGTTGATTGTTGATGAGGCTTGGCAGTTGATGAAATATGACGATTCGGCTTCGTTTTTGTTTTCACTCGCCAAACGCGCGCGTAAATATTATTTGGGGTTAACCACCATTACGCAAGATGTGGAAGATTTCATGTCTTCAAAAATGGGTCGCGCGATTGTGCAAAACTCCTCCATGCAGCTGTTATTAAAACAGTCCACCGCAGCGGTCGATGTGCTGAGCGATGTGTTCAAATTGACGGACGAGGAAAAAAAGCGTCTTGCTAATTTCCCAGTCGGGCAAGGGTTGTTTTTCGCTGGTAGCAATCACGTGCATATTGAAATTATTGCGTCTCAAACTGAGGAGCAATTGGTCACCACCACACCGAAAGACAAAAAATAAAAGAAGACAAATATTGTTTTAGTAACCATCTTGATGTATAGTTGAGTCATGTCGTTAACGAAAAAAGATTTGGTAGCAATTGAAGAACTTTTGGACAGGAAGCTTGAAGAAAAGCTTGAGCAGAAGTTTGAAGAAAAATTTGGTGAACAGAACGTCTTTATCAGCCAAGCTTTTTCCGATTTGGAAGAACAAATATCTGACTTAAGAGTGCAACAAGACGAAACTTTGGAGCGCATTCGTAATATTGAGGGGCATATTGACGCTTTGTACAAATTGGCGAAAATTGAAGAAGACGAGCGCCACGTTATGGGCTATCAACTCACGAAATACGAAAAACAGATTGATAATCACGAGATACGAATCACGAAACTTGAAAACGCTTGATTAAAACTTAGTTTTCTAAGAGTCTAATTAAAACAAAAACACTACATTTTTTGGTCAGCGACATCACTAAACTCTTTATTCTTGCGACTATTTGCAATTAGATTAATAGCTTTCCCACTTTCTTTGTCAGTGACCCAAATTCCCTTAACACCATCAATTGTTACATAACCTTTGGATGCCATTTCTTTATCACTCTCTATTACTATATCAGCTATCTCATTCTTGCCTTCCTCTCCCTGATTCCAGTAAACGCCCGAGCCTGTCGTTCCAAATCCTCCTTTACCAGGAATATCTTCTGCGCCAGCTGCTTCTCTTCTGCTACGGACAAAACCAACGTTCATTAGATCGGCAATGGCCGACGAATTCCTAACATGGCGATATAAACTGTCAGCACTCATCGGAAGATTTTTATTATCACCAATTATGGGCCCCACAGCAAATCTATTAGGATTACCATTTTTTTCTGTAGCACGTTCCAGAGCTTCTTTATCAATCGTCACTAAGTCCCAGACATCGCCAATCTTCATCAGCTCCTCATCAGTCATTCGTAAATTATCTACTTTATCTAGAGCCTCGACTCGTCTTTTGCTCCAATATTCGGTATCTTTTTCTTCCGTAGCTCCCTCAAGTTGAGTCTCTTTTACCTCATGGTCGGGATCGCTAGATGGTTCCGCCTCTGGAGATTGTGATTGTTCTATTTCTATAGCTTCCGCCGTCTGATTGATTTCCTCGGAAAAACCGTCCTCTGCCATTTGCTTAATTGGGTCTTCGTTTAAGTCCGCTTGATGAGTCACGCCCTCTAGAATAACTGCCCCCGTTGTCTTGATAATTTCTTCTTGCTCGTCTGGAGTGACCACACCGTCCTTTTTGCTTTCTTTGATGGTTCCTTCGGCCACGTAAACTGCGGCATCGGCTACATTTTGTT
>JAITKW010000061.1 GCA_031278275.1 Candidatus Nomurabacteria bacterium
GAGAGAGAGAGAGAGAGAGAGAGAGAGAGAGAGAGAGCGGTCGCACGCCAAGTGGCATGCACAAAATGACGGCTAACGTGAGAGAAAAAACGACTAACCCAAGAAAAATGACGGCGAACGATGGCGAATGGCGCTCTAACGAAGCGTGATAAAACTACTTTCAATTCATTTCCTCCCATACATAACCATTATAACACAAAGTATGCTAATGCAAACAAAATCTCAAAAAAAGTCTTATCGGCATGATTTCGTCAACTATCCACAAATTGCGAATTGTACAACCCCGCATAAAACCCATTTTTCTTGATTAACTCCGCATGCGTGCCTTGCTCCACAATATCGCCCTCGTTCATCACCAAAATCAAATCCGCATTCCGAATTGTGGACAAACGGTGCGCAATCACAAAACTGGTGCGATTTTTGGTCAATTTTTCCATCGCTTGTTGGATTAACACTTCCGTTCGCGTGTCCACGTTGGAAGTCGCCTCGTCCAAAATCATCATCGGCGCGTTCGCCACCATCGCTCGCACAATCGTCAACAACTGTTTCTCGCCAGCCGAAACAATTTCCACATCTTGATCAATCACCGTATCATAGCCGTGCGGCAAAGCCTCAATAATGTGATTGATGCGCGCCGTTTTGGCAATTTTCTTCACCGTTTTATCACTGATGTCCGGTTTGCCATATTTCAGATTTTCCATAATCGTTCCGTTAATCAACCACGTGTCTTGCAGCACCATGCCAAAAGCTTTGCGTACTTCCGAACGCTTGATTTCCAAACTATTTTTGTCGTCTATCAAAATCTCTCCCGCTGTCGGATCGTAAAATCTCATCAACAAATTGACCAAAGTGGTTTTGCCCGCACCGGTCGGGCCAACCACCGCCACCATCTGCCCCGACTTGATTTTGGCGTTGAAATCCTTAATCACCGGCTGCCCAGCTTGGTACTCAAAACATACGTGTTTGAACTCAATTTTTCCTTGAACTTTTGGCAACATAATCGCATTTTCATAATCCGGCACCTGCTCCGGCTCTTCCAAAAACTCAAAATATCGCTCACTCGCCGCCACCGCCGACTGCAAAACGTTTATAATTTGCGAAAATTGCGCTATTGGTTGATTGAATTGGTTAACGTATTGGATAAATGCCGCAATGTCGCCAATGCCAATTATGCGATTGATTGCCAGATAGCCCCCGACAATCGCCGTTGCCACGTAACCCAAATTACTAATAAAATGCATGATGGGAAACATCAATCCTGATATAAATTGCGCTTTCCACGAGCTTTTGTACAGTTTGTTGTTCGTGTTGGCGAATTGCTTGATCGCTTCGTCTTCGTGATTAAACGCCCGAATAATTGCGTGTCCCGCATAAACTTCTTCAATATGTCCATTCAAATTTCCCAATTCGTCTTGTTGGTTTTTGAAATGGTATTGTGATTTTTTCGCCACAAAACTCAAGAAACCCGCCGAAATCGGCAACACCAAAAGCGCAATTACCGTCATCTGCCAAGAAATAGTTAGCATCATCACCAAAATACCGATCACTAGCGCCGCCGAAGAAATTAGCTGAGTGATGGTTTGGTTCAACGATTGCGCAATGGTGTCCACATCGTTGGTAACACGACTCAAAGTATCGCCGTATTGATGTTGGTCAAAATAAGCAATGGGCAAGCGGTTGATTTTGTGGCTGATGTCTTTGCGAAAACGTTTGACCATTTTCATAGTGACGCTCGTCATAATCCAGCCACTCGCATAACTACAAATCGCCGCCGCCACATAAAGCGCAACCAACAAAATCGCAGTGTTCAAAATGGCAGCGTAATTGAAATCTGGGCGCTTATTCAAATCAATGTTCATGATTTTGGTTTTTTGTTCATCGTTCAACCGCTGCATTAGCTCCGAGTTGTCATTATTATTAAGGCTTGAACTTTGCAATTGTTGCAAATCCGTCATATTTATTTGCCCATTAGCCGCCATTTCCTGCACCACCGTGGGCAACGTTTGCAATGTCGTGCCTTCTGGCAAAGTCACATTTTCGGGCAAGGTCTTTTTCACTTCGTCATAAACTTGGCGCAAAACATAATCGTTGGTCACTTGGTTAATCATATTTCCCATTAACTTCGGGCCAACAATGCTAAAAACCGTACCGGCAATCGCAAAAATAATTGTGACAATAATTGCCAAACGATGATATTTAAGCGACTTAAATAATTTTTTCAACGATTTTTTGAAATCTTTCGGCTTTTCCACTAAACTCGCATTTGGCGCGCCACCCACCATTGATGAGCGCTTGGGCTGATTATTTTTTGGCATCGCTCATCTCCTTTCTTAATTCTTCCAACGACAACTGACTTTCCGCAATTTGATGATAAACTTCACAGGTTTTTAGTAGTTTATAATGTTTGCCTCGCCCCACAATTTCACCGTCTTGCAAAACCACAATTTGATTGGCGTGCTTGATGGTGCTAATGCGTTGCCCAACAATAATCACCGCTGCGTGTTGGGTCACCGACTTCAAAGCTTGGCGCACCGCCAAATCAGTTTTGTAATCCAACGCCGAAAAACTATCGTCAAAAAGATAGATTTCCGGACGTTTCGCCACAACTCTGGCAATGGACAATCGTTGTTTTTGCCCGCCCGAAAAATTGGAACCGCCTTGCGCAACGTGTGCGTGAAATCCGTCTTTTAATTTGTCAATGAAGTCCAACGCTCCAGCGATTTTCGCGGCTGTGCGCATTTCTTTTTCACTGATGTTTGTCGCACCAAACTCAATATTGGATTTTATCGTGCCGGAAAACAGCACCGCTTTTTGGGGGACTAATCCAATCTTTTTCATCAAATCTTTTTGCGAATAATTTTTGATGTTTTTGCCGTCAATCAACACTTCGCCGTTCGTCACGTCATGTGAGCGCGTAATTAAGTCAATTATAGTAGATTTCCCAGAACCCGTAGAACCAATGATGGCGGTAATTTCGCCCTTTTTGGCTGTAAATGAAAGATTTTTTACGACCGGTTCCTCCGCATCTTGATACGCAAAAGAAACATTTTCAAACACCACGCCAGAACTGCCACGCCCGATTTTTCCTGTTTTATTTTTCCAGTTAATGGACGGCTTGGTTTGCAAAACTTGAATTATGCGTTTCCACGAAACAATTGCACGTGGCACAATAATAAAAGCCATCGCCAAAAACATAAACGCCATCATTACCTGCATGGCGTATTGCACAAATGCCATCACTTTTCCAATCTCCAAACTGCCTTTATCAACCAAACCCGCACCCACCCATACAATTAAAACTATTGCCAAAGACAACGTCAGTTGCACTAGCGGCATTACTACCACCATTAAATGATTGACAAAAACGTTCGTGCGCGTCACTTCGTCATTCACACGACTAAACTTTTCCTCTTCGTATTTTTCATTATTAAACGCTCGCACCACACGTAGTCCCGTGAGATTTTCGCGCGTCACAAGATTCAATTTATCGTTCAGTTTTTGAATTAACTGAAACTTGGGCAGACCGATCAACACAACCGTCACAATCACGGCCAAAAGCACGCCAACCACTAAAGCAATAATCCACGTCATGTCCGGAGCCGTCCGAAAAGCCATCACGATAGCGCCAACCGCCATGATGGGCGCCTGGCACGACATGCGTAGCACCATCACCAAAGTTTGTTGCAACTGATTGATGTCGTTAGTGGTTCGCGTAATCAAAGAAGCCGTAGAAAACTTATCAATTTCATCAATGCTAAAACTCAAAATGTGCTTGAACAAATCTTCGCGGAGTTGGCGCGAAAAACCAGTTCCGATTTTTGAGGCAAAAAATCCGGCGACAATCATGCCCGCCCCGCCCACCAAAGCTATCAATAGCATGTCAACCCCCACGCTCCACACATAACCAATATCTTCCGTCATAATGCCTTTGTCAATAATTCCCGACATCAATTCCGGCAGTTGTAAATTGGAATTAACTTGAAGAATTAAGCCTGTCAGCAATAAAATTATTTGCCACCAATATGGTTTAAGATATTTTAATAGTTTCATCGTCTGGCACCTT
>JAITKW010000005.1 GCA_031278275.1 Candidatus Nomurabacteria bacterium
CATCACCACGTCTGGATCAAGTCGCAAAACCGACCTCAACCCATCTGCGAACGAACCGCCGTTATTGGTGTGAATTGGCACTTGCGCAATGCCAGTAATGCTGTATTCAATCGGGTCTTCCAAAGTGATAATTTTCCTGTCAGTGGTGTTCATGGCGTTCAAAATGGAATAAAGCGTGGTGGATTTTCCGGAACCAGTCGGCCCAACCATCAGCACTAAGCCTCTGGGGTGCGAAATTACTTCTCTCAAATTATTTTTTTCCGCTTCGGAAATGCCGAGCAAATCAATATTGAGGAGCGACTCGTCAAAGTTGAACAGGCGCAT
The DNA here is from genome assembly GCA_031278275.1 of Candidatus Nomurabacteria bacterium. Classification (GTDB taxonomy): domain Bacteria; phylum Patescibacteriota; class Saccharimonadia; order Saccharimonadales; family Saccharimonadaceae; genus JAISOF01. The sequence continues at coordinate 325 of JAITKW010000005.1, forward strand.
CACCGCATCTTGCCCGAACATGGTCGGAATGGTTTCAATACGGATATTTAATAAATGTGTCGTGCCACCCACCGAAATTTCTTTTTGGACATGACCGGATTGAGGCTTGACCGCCGCCATTGACAAATCTGCCCGCGAGGACAATTCGCCCATCAAAATCCGATAACGGTCGCGTGAAAGTTCAGCCACAGGGTGCAAAATACCGTCCACTCGGAGTCGTACGCGAATAATATTCCGCAAGTTTTCAATATGAATATCGCTAGCTTTCAACTTGTCCGCTTGGTCAATCAAAAAATCAAAAACTTTATCTGTCGCCACCGAGTTCAAAGTTTGCGAAACCGCCGCCAGCGTTTCGCTGTCGCCCTCGCCCGCAATCTTGATGTCGTCATAAATAATCTCTTTCGGCGGGTCATAACGGTTAATAAAAACTTTGTAACTGCTGTTGCTGACCAAAAAAATGTCCGCTATGTCGCCGTCATCACGATATTTCTTGCGCAAATTGACAATCACCGATTGTGGCGTGGAACTGGTCGCAAGAAATTGGTAATGCGACTCCCCCTCGCCCCGCACCAAAGGAATTAAAAACTCCTTATGCATTTCCGCAACCGTCACCATATCTTCAAAATGTGGCACCAAGCCAATCTCATTCTCAAACGGTCGTGTGTCCAAATACGGCAAACCCAAAATCTGCGCGCGATGCTCGGTTGATCGTTCCTCATTCTCGCGCCGCTTTTTTTGAATTTCCTCTTCGTTCATGCTCATATATTACCATAAGTGCAACACGATAACAATATCTGCTTCAGCCATAAAGCAAAATTGCCACATTAACCCGATGTTCGCGATGGCTTTTTTGCGCACTTTTAGCTAGCGCCACACAATTTTGATTACCCTCATGCTGTACTAATTAGTGCGTAGTTGATAGAATTAAACTAAGTAGCCATTTGGTTGCTGGAGGTAACAAGCAAGCCCCTTGAAACGGGCTTGTTTTGTAAGCCGATTATCATCAAATCTGTCGCCGCAAATTAAAGAGCTTCACGAAAGGCACGTGGCTTTTTCTATCCGTCAAAAACTTGTTTTATGCGATAATAATCGGTATAATTTAACAATGACTAATAATATTTCTAAAGTTGCAAAAGACGCGCACCGGATTGCGATGGAGCATGGTTGGTGGGATAAGGATATTTTGGCGCGGCGGAGTTTTGGCGACATGATTACGCTAATGCATTGTGAGTTGTCGGAGGCGTATGAGGAATATTGCAAGGGGCATAAAGTTGATGAGGTTTATTACCAAAAAAACGGCAAGCCGGAGGGTATTCCGATGGAATTAGCGGATTGCGTAATTCGGATTTTTGATTTTTGCGAAGCCAACGAAATTGATATTGAAAAAGCGATTTTGGAAAAAATGGAGTTTAACAAGACCCGCCCGTTTCGGCACGGGAAGAAGTGCTAAAACTGCTCCAAGAAACTTGAGGCAAATACTCGACTAATTTTTTGCTCCGCCTCAAAGCGGGCGAGCGCCAAATCCAGCAATTTTTCAACCAATTGGGCGTTTGATATGCCTTTGGCGGCAAAATTATGCGCATATAAACTGCCTGGCATGGGGTTGGCTTCGTTGAAGTAGATTTTTTTGCTTTTCTCATCAATCAATAAGTCAATTCGGGCAATGCCAGACAACCCCAGAGCGCCATACGCCGCCCGCCCCACTTTTTCCGCCGCTTCGTATAAGCTTTCGGGCAATTTCGCTGGCAATTCTGAGTAACCTTGCGCACCTTTTTTGCCACCATTTTGTCCGCCTTTTTTGCCGCCATGCAAATATTTCGTTTCAAAGTCAAACTGCCCCTTAGACAGCGGCCGCTCCAGCAATCCTAGCTCCAGATCGTCCCCCGCACCGATAATTGGCAAAGTCACTTCAATCAAATTAACCACCGCCTCTTCAACCAAAACCAAGTCGTCATAACATAGCGCCACTTCAAGCGCATTTTTCAGCTCCGTGTCGTTTTTCGCCTCGTTCACGCCGATGCTTGACCCCAAATGTGGCGGTTTTACAAACACCGGATAAGTCAAATCACGCTTGGCGACCCGCACCATTTCGCTTAGCTCGTCAGATTTTTTGAACACCACAAATTGCGGTGTCAAAATACCGCAACTTTGCGCCACTTTTTTGGCAAGAACCTTGTTCATCGCCACCACGCTCGCCTCCATATCGCACCCCACAAACGGCACGCTCGCCATACGTAGCAACCCCATCAAACTGCCGTCCTCGCCAAAAGTGCCGTGCATAATCGGAAACGCAATGTCAATTTTCGTGCGAGTTTTTTTCAAACCGCCGCTAATTACCGTCAATCCGTTTGACAGGTCAAAAGTTATGCGATTTTTTGTCGTCAAAAACTTCGGCAAATTACTTTCGCGATAAGTTTCAATTTGACTGAGCATCTCTCCAGAAAAGTACTCACCGGTTTTGGTGATATAAACCGGAACCACTGTGTGTCCCAAAAGTCGCAAAGGTCTCATCACAGCAATCAGCGCCGAAATAACCGAAATATCGTGCTCGGTTGACTTCCCGCCGAAAAACACCGCAATAGTTTTA
>JAITKW010000025.1 GCA_031278275.1 Candidatus Nomurabacteria bacterium
CAACCGTAAGAACTAATTTTTAGATTAGTGTGTGTCTGATTTTGAAATAACTTTTTATTGTCCGGCGGGGTAGGGTTCGGAGACCAATCCCGACACGAACAGGTGGAAGTTGCCTGACAAATGGCTTTGCCACTATTTTATTTTAGCATAGTGTTATGGGTTTGGGCAATGCGTAATGTGTGGGTGGGTTAGGGAAGGAGCGTCATTAAGGCTTGCAAAACACCCCAAGTTTTGGGGTGTTTTTGAGAAAAAGGAAAATAATTGGCGTAATGGGGGCTGGTTAGCACAACCTTGTGAGCAGGTTGAGCTTTCGGCATTCCTGCTCGTATGCCTCACGCCAACCCGGACGGTTATCGTTCAGCTCCCTTATGGCGCGGTCAATTTCGCGCGGGGCGGCCCTTAAGTCATCGCCGCTATTCCCCGAGGGGCCACCCGCACCATAATCTGAGAGCACGGTTTCGCTGACCAAAAAGTCCAGCAAGTCTCCCTCTCCTGAGGGTGCGAATAGGGATATTATAGGGTTCATATCTTCTTTCCTCCTTCATAAAATAATAAGCGACCCTTTGGAAAGGGTATGATGTTAGTATAGCATATTTTTTTGAAAAAGCAACAGGGATTTTGGGCGGATTTTGAGAAAAGTCAAGAATGACGGGGGCGAATGACGGCGAAACGAGCGCTTAATCAGAGCTTTGCGATGTCAGAATTATGGGTTTTGTCAAGTTGATTTTTGACATAAAAATATGTTGGAGTGCGGTATGGTGTTCGGTTTTTATTTCATGTTTTTTGATTTTTGTCAAAAAATGGGTTTTTCATCTGGCAAAATGGCAAAAATCAGGGAAGTTATCCACAGTTTGTGGAAAAGTTTACTACTGTTATTCGGTTGATTTTTCCACAATTTCTTACTTAATTAAGAAAAAAATATAATAAAAAGTCAAAAATGCTCTTGCTTTAGGCGTTCGCCTGGTATAAACTGGGAGTTAGTGGAGATAAAAACAAAAACCACTTGAAATAAAAACGCACCTTAACAAAAAGTTCTTAAAACCAACCAACTGGTAGCAAAAGCAAGAGGAATTGAAAGACATGACGAGCCCTCTCTTAAAAAAGCTCATGCACCTTTAGGTTGCCGCTCCATTAAAAGCGGAAAACACCTCCCAGTGTAACTTAAACAAAATAAAATATATAAGTCTCTCAACGGCTGCTAGAATATGATTAACTTAGCGCTGATCAAACGCAGTTGACAAATATATTTTTCTGCAGGGAATCTTAATGTACGCTCTGCAGTTTAACAAAACAAAAACAAAGCAAAAACAAACAGCTTTGCTATCGGTTGGGTGGTCTTAAGAACGTGATATAATGAGTAAATGGAACTTCATAAACCAGTTATGTTAAACGAAGTTCTGGCGGTTCTGCAACCGGCTTTAGGTCAAAGTTATTTGGACTTGACGGCGGGATATGCGGGGCATGCTGGGGCGATTTTGGGTTTAACGGAGAACTATAAGCATTCTGTATTGGTGGATCGTGACGAGTGTGCGATTTCCCATCTGAAGCCTTTTGGAGAGAAGGGGACAGACTTAATCAGAAGTGATTTTTATGGTGCTGCGTTAAAACTTTTAGAGTGTGGAAAAAAGTTTGACATGATTTTGATGGATTTAGGGGTTTCATCGCCGCAATTTGATTTGAAAGAGCGGGGTTTTTCGTTTGCGAAAGATGGAAAATTGGACATGCGAATGGACAGTTCGCAAGATTTGACCGCCGAAGAAGTGGTTAATCATTTCCCAAAACAGAAATTAGTGGATATTTTTGTGAAATACGGGGAAGAAAAGCCAAAGTTTGCCACAAAAGTGGTGGAAGAAATTTTGCGCAAGCGCCCCATTTCGGGGACGATAGAGCTCGCCGAACTTATCAAATCAAAAACGCATTTGTATCAAAAAACTCACCCTGCAACGCAGATTTTTCAGGCACTACGGATTTTCGTCAATGACGAAATCGGGGAGCTGGAAAAAACGTTGCCGTTAGTTCCGGAACTTTTGGAACGTGGCGGCAGGGTTGCGATTATTAGTTTTCATAGTCTTGAAGATAGAATCGTGAAAGAGTTTTTGAAAACTGAACATGCAAGGGGATTAGAAGCACGTCTGAAAATCTTGAACAAAACCCCGATTGTTGCGAGCGAAAATGAAATTAGTTCAAATCTGCGCGCCAGAAGTGCCAAACTTCGGGCGGCTACAAGGATTTAATTATCCGAAAAAAATAAAAACAAAGGAGAAAAGCGAGTGCCAAAACAAATTACAATTAAAGGCTCTTCAAGAGCTGCAAAAGTCAAAGTTTTTTTCAGTTAAAAAACAGCGTTACCCCGCTCCTATTTCGGAGCGGGGAACCAAAATACAAAAATAAAAATTAAGGAACTTTATTAAAAATGAATATCAATTCTAATTTTATGACTAGGCGAGTGGTAAGCCATTCGGAATCATCGACATTGATTTGGCGAAAGAATCGCAATCGTGCGAGTACTTTTTCTGGCAGGAGTTTTGGGGTTCTGTCGCATACGATGATTGCGTTAGCGATTGTGATGGCTTTTGGTTTGATTTATCTCACACAAGCGGGCAGGATTGCTTCGTATGATTATGAAGCGGAGCGAATGGATCAAAAGATCGCAGAGTTGACGGCCTTGAAAGAGGATATGGCGGTGGAAAATGCCCGTGTTACGGCAATTTCTCAGATAGAAAATAGTGCTACCGCCAAGGAGATGGTTAAGCCGACAGAGGTTGGTTTTGTGAGTGAGTGAGGTTTTGGTGAGTACGGACAATCGCATGGAAAGACGAGTGAAGTTTTTAGTCGTGATGATGATTCTCGGCTTTTTGGTGATTGCTTTTAAGTTGTTTTCGTTGCAAATTATTCATCACGATGAGTACGTGGCGTTGGCTGACAATGAGCAAATCAAGCGATTGGAAATACCAGCCAAGCGGGGGTTGATTTATATGATGAACGGCGATTTGCCTACGCCGATTGCGATGAATGAAGTGGTTTGGACGTTGTTCTTGGATCCGAAAGAAGTTAGTGAAGCGGCGGCGGTTGAGAAAATGATAAATGAAGTGGTGCCGGCACCGCTCATGAGCGTTAGTGAAGCATTAGGGGATAAGACTAGTAGATATAAAGTTTTGGCAAAAAATCTCAGTCGTAAACAGGCGGAGGCGATAAAAAAACAAAATCTGAAAGGAGTGGGGTTGCAAGAAACCACACGGCGAGTTTATCCAGAAGGAGGGTTGGCGGCGCAAACTTTGGGTTTTGTGAACGGTGAGGCAAAGGGGCAATATGGCGCGGAAGAAGCTTTTAACGAACGTTTGTCTGGCAAAGATGGGGTTTTGCAAACGGTGACTGATGTTAATTCGGTGCCACTAACGATTGGTGACAAAAATATCAGGATTCCTGCCCAAAATGGTGAAAATATTGTTTTGTCATTAGACCGCAATATTCAAGCGGCGGCGGAAAAATATTTGGCGGCGGGGTTGACGCAAAGCAAGGCGGGGTGGGGGAGTGTGCTGGTGATGAACCCCCGCAATGGTCGTGTGTTAGCGATGGCAAATTTGCCGAGTTACAATCCGGAAAAGTACATGGAAGTGGAGGATGCAAAAGTTTTTTCCAATGCGATTTTGTCCGATCCGTACGAGCCAGGTTCGGTGATGAAAACTTTCACAATGGCTACGGGTATTGACACGGGGCTGGCGACACCCGAGATGACTTATTTGAATAAGTACCAAGAAGTGATTGATGGGCATACGGTGAAAAATGCGACTAGCTCGCTGCATAATCAAACAATCACTTTTCAAGATGCGATGAATCATTCTTATAATACGGGTATGATAAATATTTTGCGTAAGCTTGGCGGTGGCGAAATTAACCAAAAAGCCAAAACGATTTTGTATGATTATTTTACGGAGAAATTTTATTTTGGGCAAAATACGGGGATTGAATTGTTTGAAACGGCTGGGGTGGTTATTTCTCCGGACAATGAAGAGGGTAGCGATATTCGTTATGTGAATATGGGTTTTGGGCAAGGCTTAAACCTGTCTATGATTCAGGTTGCGGCGGCGTTTTCGGCAGCTATAAATGGCGGGGTTTATTACACGCCGACCGTGGTGCAGGGCGTTTTGGAAGACGGAAAAATAATTGAAAACCAAATTAAACCAGCGCGCAAGGATACTGTGATTTCAAAAGACGCAAGTCAAAAAATGATTGATGTTTTGGTCAAAGTGCGGAAGTTTTTGAGGACTGGCAAGAAAGATAGTGAACCGAGCGGCTATTTGATTGGCGGGAAAACGGGCACAGCCGAAACGATTGACGAGCGCGGGCTTTACACGGAGGAGCAAACAATTGGGTCGTATATTGGTTTTGGTGGTGCCACTACGCCAGAGTATGTTATAATGGTACGTGTGGGTGGCGGGTATCATTTAGGAGGGAACACTGATGCCGATCCAATTTTCACAGAGTTATCAAAATATATATTAAATTATTGGAAACTAATTCCAAAGGAGAATAATAATGGCTGATAAGATGACAGATGGAATGGTGTATATGCTGATATTGTCGGTCGCATCTTTTTTGTTTGCGATGTTTTTGACACCAATTTATACTTATTTTGCGTATAAACATAAGTTTTGGAAAAGGCAGCGCACCACTTCTGTGACGGGAGAGGCTTTGAAAGTTATGACTAAGTTGCACGCCAAGAAGTTTACGCGAAGATTTCCGACTATGGCGGGGATTGTTGGAGTTTTGGCGATTACGACAGTCACGGTTTTTTGCAATTTGGATCGCGGGCAAACTTGGTTGATTTTGGCGGCCCTGTTGGGTGGCAGCGCGATTGGTTTGATTGATGACTTGATTAACGTTTTTGGGTCTGGCAAGGGCGTGGCGGGGTTACGTTCAAGCGTCAAATTCGCCATGATTTCGGTGTTGGGGCTAATGCTAGGATGGTTTTTTTATTATAAGCTTGGTTGGGATGCGGTTAACGTGCCGTTTATTGGTGAAGTCCCGCTGGGTATTGGCATCATTCCGGTGTTTGCTTTTGCGGTAGTAGCTACGGGCAATGCGGTAAATATTTCAGACGGATTAGATGGTTTGGCGGGCGGTCTTTTGTCAATGGCGTATGGCGCATTTGGTGTGATTGCCTTAGTGCAAGGGAATTATGGCATTGCGGGATTTTGTTTCACGGTGATTGGGGCGATGTTGGCGTATCTTTGGTTTAATATTTATCCGGCGCGGTTTATGATGGGTGACGTGGGGAGTTTTGCGTATGGCGCTGGGCTGGGAGTGGTGGCAATGATGACGGACACGTTCTTTTTGTTGCCGATAATTGGCGTTTTGTTTGTGGTTGAGGCGGGGTCAAGTTTAATACAGATTTTGTCCAAGAAGTTTTTTAGGCGTAAAATATTCATTTCAGCGCCAATTCATCATCATCTTGAAGCCAGAGGTTGGGAAGAAACCAAAATCACAATGCGGTTTTGGGTGATTGGGGCAATTGCGGGGTTTATCGGCGTGGTGTTGGCGTTTGGTGGAGGCATGATTAAATAATGGGTAGCGCGGTGGGAGCGATACGTAAACATCGTCCGGATTCGCAAATATTGGTAGCGATGATGCTTTTAATGGCGATTGGGTTAGTGGTGATGTTCGCCATTAGTCCGCGCCAAGCTAATTTTTTGAACAGTGCGGGTGGAAATTATGCGGAGAATGAGTTTTTTGTCAAACAATTGGGGCATGTATTAGTTGCTTTAGCGGCATTTTTTGTGGCGTATAAGTTTCCATTTACCAAGATGGAAAAATGTGCGAAATTGATTTTGGGGGCGGGGTTTGGTTTGTGTGCGATGTTGTTTTTATTTGGAAACATTTTGCATGTTGACTCAATCGCAGAGCCAATTAACGGGGCTTATCGTTGGATAAAAATTGGCATTTCATTTCAGCCGGCGGAAGTTTTGAAATTGGGGTTGATTATTTATATGGCGGCGTATTTGTCTAATAGAATTAAAAACCGAGAACTAAACACCAAGCAAACTATTTTGCGTTTCGGAACGATATTATTAGTGAGTTTGCTTTTTGTGATTGGTGCGCAAAAAGACATGGGGACGGGGCTAACTATTGCTGCGATACTTTTGTCGGTGCTGTTAATTTCGGGAATGAAACTGAGATTGATAATGGGATTTTTGGCGGTAATAACAATTTTGGGTTCGGTGTTTGTCATGATTACGCCGTATCGCCGTGACCGCATAATGACTTTTTTGCGAGGGAGCGAGGTGGTGGTTTCGGAAAGTGCGCGCGAGGAAGATTATCACGCCAAACAAGCGCAAATTGCTATTGGCACGGGGGGTTTGATGGGAGTGGGTGTGGCAGATAGCGTGCAATCCACAGGTTATTTGCCGGAGTCCAAAAACGATTCAGTGTTTGCGATTATGGGTGAAATGTTTGGGTTTTTGGGTGCGATGGCGGTGGTGGCGTTGTTCTTTTGGTTGCTGTATCGTTTGCTGCGCACAATTAGTTTTTTGCACACGTTGTTCGGCAGAATTGTGGTGGCTGGGATTTTTGGTTGGGTTGCGTCTCATGTTATGATAAATATGGCGGCGATGGTTGGAGCGATACCGTTGACGGGGATACCGTTGCCGTTGATTAGCTATGGTGGCACTAGCTTGTTGTTCATGTCGCTGGCACTTGGTTTGGCTTTTCACTGGTCGGGCTGGACGGCGCATAGAGCAATCAATATGAAAGGAGATGATGATGAAAATACTCATGGTAGGAGGCGGATCGGGCGGACACATTCTGCCCGTCAAGGCACTTATCGAAGAAATTATTAAGCAAAAACCAAAATCAAACATTGTGTTTTGGACGGACAAAAAGTTTTTTGATTTGTCAAAAAAAATAATAGGCAAAAAGTTTTTTGACGTAAAAATCCAACTAGTCGTGGCGGGCAAATTCAGGCGATACCGACATGGCGGGATTAGTTTGAAAGAATTGTTTTTGAATATTCGTGATGTGTTTTTGGTGTTAATTGGTTTTTGGCAAAGTTTGGCGAGATTGATATTCAATCGTCCAGACGTGATTTTTTTGAAAGGCGGTTACGTGGGGTTGCCGGTGGGAATGGCGGCTGTGATGCTACGTATTCCGTTTGTGGTTCACGATTCGGACACGGTTTTGGGGTTGACCAACAAGATATTGGGAAAGTTTGCAAAAAGAATAGCGGTGTCTTGGCCAATTGAAAATTATACGGGAGCTTTGGTTAATAAGATGGTTTTTACGGGCATTCCGGTGTCCAGCGATGTTCTGAAATATCAAAATATGCCCAAGGAGAAGATAAAAAAGCAGTTGGGGTTCAATAGTAAAAAACCGCTGGTAGTAGCGGTCGGCGGAGGGCTGGGGGCGAGAAGCGTTAATTTGGCGATAGTGCACAATTTGGATAATTTGCTTGAAAAATACACGGTAGTTTTGGTGACGGGGCAAGGACAATATGCGGAGATTAAGCGAAAAACTGTTAAATATGTTGAGGGTGGAGATTTTTGGTTGTTTGATTTTTTGACTGATGGGTTGGGGGAGCTTTTGGCGGCGGCGGACGTGGTGGTGGCACGAGCGGGGGCGACTACGTTGGTGGAGTTGATGGCGTTAAAAAAAGCTGCAATAATTGTGCCTAATGATTTTTTGACCGGCGGACACCAAACCAAAAATGCGTTGGTGCTTGAAAAGGCGCATGCTGTGCTGAAACTTGACGACCAAAGTTTGAATAATAAATTAGTTGATGGGATAAATGAAATTATGGGGAACGTGGCACTCAGGCAAAAGCTGGAAACTAATATCGGACGTTTTGCGAATAATTCTGCGGCAGTTGATTTAGCGAAATTGTTGATTGATGTGGTAAAATAAAAGTATATGCAGTTTTCGCGGGGGCAAGTTATCATTCCTAAAAATCGTCCAAGAAAGAGACGGGCGCGGTGGCGTTGGATTTTCAAGTCGCTGGGATTTTTGGGCGTGGCGCTTGGGCTTATTGGGGTAGGGGCGACACAATTTTATGGTGATATAAAAGCGGAATCTGCTATTAAAAGTGGCTTATTGGACAAAGTTAAGTCTGCCACGGTTGATTATTTGGGTGGGCAACCTTTGGAGAGATTGGCTTTTGCGTTAGACGAAAGTAATTTAATCAAATATTTGTCTGAAAAAATACCAGAAATTGCTCCAGATGTGAAAATACAGCGTGCGGGGTGGTTGGTCCCGGATATGGTGGTGCATGTTTCGCCGAGGGAGCCGGCGCTGATTTGGCGGATAAACGGCAAGAAGTATTTTGTGGATAAAGATGGGGTGATTTTCTCCGATAATTATTATCAACTAGATCCGGGCGTTGAGGTTGTTGACAATAATAATATGGAAGTTGGTGAAAAAATGCCTAAGCAGCTTTTGCTTTTTTTGGGTCAGATTACCTCTGATATTCAGGAAGTTGGTATTAGTATTAACAAAATAGTAATTCCGACAGGCAAGACCAGGGAAGTGGATATTGATGTTGTGCATGGGGGTGGCGTGGTTACGTTTAAGCTGTCAATAGATCGTTTGGCGATGGAACAAGTAGAAGATATGAGTAGGGTGATGAAACATTTTAGTAAAGAGGGGGTGAAGTTTGATGCGTTGGAATATGTTGATATTCGGGTCAAGGGTAGGGCGTTTTATAAGTGAGCGTTGGGGCCCTAGGATATTCTGAATAATGTTGCGTCAAGGGTAGGGCGTTTTATAAGTGAGCGTTGGGAGTGGAGTGAGTGGTTGACTTGCGGTCGGTGTTAAGGGTAGGAGGGGTATGGTGTTTTTTGGTGAGCCGATGCTTTTGACACCCTACTATGCTTTTGTTCGGTTTTTGTTCGCATAATGTCGAAAATGGGTGTGGTGGTGGGGTGGAGAGGCAATAAATAATCTCTTGTGGCGAGCATAAAAATAGGGCAGAGAAAGGGAAGTAATAAAATAAACAAAAAAGCAAATTATGCATTGTGGAAAACATGATAAAACTTTATTATCAAATATGGTTGATTTGTGGTGACTATGGGTTCTAAAAATCATGCTCATTGGTTACATGTACAGCACTGTGTATTATTTTTTCACTAAGTATGTTAATAGCTTTGCCCTTACACGGTTTTGAAATAATGGGCGCATAGAGCCTTTTAAGGATGAGATAAAATAATGTGAGAATGGTCACACCCCCTTTTGGCAGAGGAAATGGTTGATGTGAGAGATGGGCTTTGATGGTTATGCATGATATTATGAAGCTATTTTGATTAAAATTGTTAATGTCGTAAAATATACATTGTGCGACATTAACAATACTTCCAAAACATAATATAATTTTCGCCCCCAAGACTTTTAATGTTCGTAAAACAAGTTTCAAATCAAAGCTTCTACTGCCCTATGGCGGTATTTTCATTTTTTCAAGATGGTTTTTTGATGGATTAGTTTTTTTCGTTCGGCTTGTCACCACTTATTTTTTTGGCGATTACGGTTTTCAAGTCTTTCAAGTTCGGGACAGATGATTTTTGTTCGGCTTTGTTCGGGCTGATTTTTTGTTTATGAAACTCTGTCTGCGGGGTTGGCACGAACAAAAAACGAGGCTTTTCTTTCATACGTTCAGGTCTTATGCCAGTCGCCATAGACGAACTTTGCTCAGCCAAACTTTCAAACTCGCGTGCCTTGTTTTCGGTGCGCAAATCATCCATGAACTTGCTGGCCGAAGATAAAATATCAGCGATTTCTTTCTCAACCTCTTCTTTGGGGCGGGCATATTTACGGCGTGAGCTTTCGGTGATTTTGTCCAAAACGGTTTTGTCTGGTGCCGGCGGAATACTGAGTGTAGTGGCGGAGAAAGCACGAGTTTTTTCGCCATTAACAATCATATTGATGACGAAATAGCGGTTATTCATTTGGATTAAATCTCCCTCTTCAAACTCCGGCTCGAATTGCTTGGTCAAAGTTGGCGCGTCATCAACGGAAACTCGGAAAGAAATAATCGTGCCAACGTTACCGAAAACAGCGTTGCGCACGGATTCTGTCATTTGTGACACATATTGGTTGGCGATGGTGAGATTTAGCCCGTACTTTCTTGCTTCTGATAAAATCACCGAAAAGGAATCTGTGGCAAAGTTCTGGAACTCATCTACGTAAAGATAAAACGGTCGGCGGTCGGCGACATTCGGAATGTCTGAGCGACTCATGGCGGCAAGTTGGATTTTGGTGA
>JAITKW010000030.1 GCA_031278275.1 Candidatus Nomurabacteria bacterium
AAATGTCACCCTAAAAGACGACAATTCCACATCTCACCCGAACATGGCTGGGTCGGTAGGGATCGAACCTACGAATGCAGGGACCAAAACCCTGTGCCTTACCACTTGGCGACGACCCAATAACAAGCAATATATCATAAAAATGATTATTTGAAAAGCTAGCAACCATGAAAGATGTATGATACAATTGGGTTATGTATAAAGTTAACACTAAGTATTTGTATAAAAACTTGCCACGTTTTGCAGTTTTTGGTTTAGTTGGGCTGATTTTTCTTGTTGTAGGGGTTCTGCAATTCCTATCAATGAAAAAAGTAATTGACGGTAGGTCTGGGGTATGGATAGGGGCAAAAGCAGAGGTAGTGACAGAGGGATTTACAACATTTCTGTTGCCTTTCGCAATACTTCCCTTAATATTCATACTTATCTTCGTAATTCATTGCATCAATATTCACAGAAAAGTCAAAAAAATTCATTATTTGGAGCGGTACGGAATATTGGTGAAAGATTTGCCATATGAAATGCAGGATTCTGGTATGGTTGTTAACGACGTGCCAATCAAAAGAATTGCCATAGAATATACTTTGCAAGATGGAACGAAGACCTTTTTGTTCGGTGAAAAGCGTTTAGACAATAAACTTGGCGATGCTGATGGCAAGGTTGATATGCTGATTGACCCAAATGACCAAAGCAATTATTATATTGATTTTAATATCTCTGTCGCTGAAGTGCCAAAAATTGGCTAAATCACTTTTGGTCTCCGCGATAATCTTCAATCGCTTTCGTCAAAGCTTGGTCGCCCAGAACTGAACAATGAAACTTATGTTTTGGCAACCCACCCAAGTTTTCCGCAATTTCCTCCGGACTGACCGCCAACGCCTCGTCCAAAGTTTTGCCCTTGACAATTTCCGACAAAACCGAAGTGCTGGCAATCGCAGACGCACAACCGTAAGTTTTCCACCGCACATCAACAATCACATCATCTTCAATTTTCAACAACATCAACATTTGGTCACCGCAAACCACATTTCCCACCAACCCTCGTGCGTTAAAATCAAACTGGTTTTCCTCGCCCATCAACCAATTTTTCGGCTCCAAAAAATGCTGCTTTACTTTGTCTGAATATATCCAATCATTCATTTTTATCTCCTATTTTTACAGTTGAAATCGCCCTTAATTTCCATACAATTTCCGGCAACACACGCATGACGTAATTTACGTCTTTCATGTCATTGTCCAACCCAAAACTGAACCTGATGGAGCCATGAGCCAATTCCGGATCAGCCTTAATCGCCATCAAAACGTGGCTGGGTTTGCCATCACCACTCGCACACGCCGAACCAGTGGAAACTTCTACGCCGACTTCATCAAGTGCCAACAAAATAGATTCACCTTCCGCACCAGCAAACGACACGTTCAAAGTATTCGGCAAAGATCCGTCACCATTCACGGTCGTAAACGGGATTTTTTTCAAAATCTGCCGTTGCAATTCATCGCGCAATTTCGCAATTTTTTGATATTTTTCAATCATATTTTTCGCCATTTTTGCCGCTAGCCCAAACCCCACAACACCAAGCGTACTGTCCGTGCCCGCCCGCCGTCCATTTTCCTGATGACCACCAACAATTAGTGGCAAAAATGGCGCACCCGTTCGCACGAACAAAGCGCCAGCACCTTTTGGGCCATAAATCTTGTGCGCACTCATCGTCAAATAATCCACAGCCAAATCTTTCACATCAACAGCTATTTTGCTAACCGCTTGCACCGCATCTGTGTGCATTAAAGCACCAGCTTTTTGGGCGAGCTGAGTAATTTTTGCAATGTCTTGCACGGTGCCAATTTCATTATTCGCCAGCATTACCGAAACCAACGCCGTTTTTTCATTCAAGACTTTATTAAACTCCGAAATTCGCAATTTGCCTTTTTCGTCAACTGGCGCATGCCACACTTTCCAACCTTTTTTTTCCAATTTTTGTGCGCTAGCCAGCACGCAGGGGTGTTCAATCGCACTGACAATTATTTCATTTCTGTTGCCAAAATCTCTTTCCGCCAAAATATTAAACACGGTATTATTCGCTTCTGAACCGCCAGAATTAAAGATAATTTCAGACGGTTCGGCCCCTATCAGCGCTGCCACATTCGCGCGAGCTTTTTCAATCGCTTGTCGCGCCAACCGGCCATCTTTGTGCATGCTTGAAGCGTTACCAAACAATTCAATAATGGCTCTCATCGACCGCCGTGCATTTTCGCTAAGTGGCGTGGTGGCATTATTATCCAAATATATTCGCCTCATTCAACGCTCACTATCTCACCCCGTTTTAATTTCAAAAGTCTTTGGTTTTTTGACCCGCGGAACTTCAATGACAAATCTCGTTGTTTTAGCACAAACGGCCCATCAATCAACGCATCCAAGATTTTCACCAATTCCCATTTTTCGCCGCCCTCTTTTTTCAAATCCTCATACAAAAAACCCGTAAAAGACCACACGTTCCAACCCAGTTCTTGTTTTGCAAACTCCGCAATTTCTCGACAAGCTTTTGCTTGCAACATTGGTTCGCCGCCAGAAAAAGTCAACCCGTTTTGCCCACGAAATGACCGCAATTTTTCTTTCACATAATCAACATCTACAACCACTCCGCCGTTTTCGTCCCACGATTCTGGATTGTGACAACCCTCACAATGACGGCGACAACCTTGACACCAAACCACTGCGCGCAATCCCTCGCCGTCCACAATGCTGTCGCGCTGAATGGGCCCCGCCAAACGTATTTTTCGTGTTTCAAATGTGGGTTTTTTCATACTTTGCCAATTGCCTTTTTTTGCGCTTGTTTTTTGACTTCTTTTTCAGCTTTGATAGAATGTTTGACGCGCGCTTTTTCTTCCGCTTTTTTGGCATCATTCCAACGTTCCAAAGAACCCACCAAATATCCCGTAATTCGCCGTAACCGCTCAAAACCAAACTCGCCGTCACTTTCTTTTCGTCCGCAAGACGGACAAATATCGCCGGAAATAATCCCCGAAAACCCGCACATTGGATCACGATCCACTGGGTGATTAACGCTACCATACCCTACGCCTGCGTCCTTCATTTTGCGGATAATCGCCTCAAACGCTTCTATATTATTGCTTGTGTCGCCGTCCAATTCAACATACGTGATATGACCTGCGTTGCACAAATTGTGGTACGGCGCTTCTTTTTCAATTTTCTCAAACGCCCCAATGTTGTAATATACCGGCACGTGATATGAGTTTGTGTAAAAATCTCGGTCATTCACGCCTTTAATTTCGCCAAATTCCCTGCAATCAATTTTCGTAAACCGCCCCGACAAGCCCTCCGCTGGAGTCGCAAGCAAACTGTAATTCAATTGGTGTTTTTGTGCAAGCTCGTCAATGCGGTCACGCATATGCCCCACGATTTCCAAGCCCAGCTCTTGCATTTCTTCCGACTCGCCATGATGTTCGCCCGTCATCGCGACTAACGCTTCAGCCAACCCAATAAATCCAATGGACAACGTGCCGTGCTTGATGACATCTCGCAATTTGTCGTTTGGTTTAAGTTTGTCACTGCCAAACCAGTTGCCCTCGCCCATCAAAAACGGAAAGTTCCTGACCGTGCATTCGGCTTGGAACTCAAACCGTTCCAAAAGTTGCGCAGCCGCTATATCAATCATTTTATCCAAATCTTTATAAAATTTGTCCCAATCGCCCTCTTTTCTTCGCCCCAAAGCAACGCCATTTTTGAGTCCAATACGTGGCAAGTTGATGGTAGTAAACGAGCAGTTGCCACGACCGGGCGTAACGCCGTCACTTTCCGGAAAAATTGACGCTATCACGCGCGTGCGACAACCCATAGTCGCTACTTCTGATGTGTAATCGCCAGCTTTATAGTATTTCAAATTGAACGGCGCGTCCAAAAAAGTGAAATTCGGGAAAAGCCGTTTGCTGGAAACTTCCATTGAGCGTTTATATAAGTCATAATTCGGATCTTCGGGATTGTAATTTACGCCCTCCTTGACTTTGAAAATTGAAATTGGAAAAATTGGCGTTTCCCCGCGTCCCAAACCTTTCATGGTCGCCTCCAAGAATGCCTTAATGACCAATCTCCCTTCCGGCGAAATGTCAGTGCCAAAATTGATGGACGTAAACGGCACTTGTGCGCCAGCACGACTGTGCATGGTATTCAAATTATGCACCAGCCCCTCCATAGCTTGAAATGTCTGATTTTCAGTATCAATTGTCGCTTCGGAAATCGTGTTTTTCAGTTGTTTTTCCGTCAAATTAGCCCCAATTTCCGATTTTAATAATCCTTGCAAAGTTTTCAAAGGTTTTTTTGCAAGTTGCGGATAAGTTAGTTTGGTTTTTTGTTCGAACTTTTCAACTACCGCCTTGATTTTTTCAACATCAATTTTTTTGTCGGTCGTGAAATGAATAATTTTCGCCAAATTGGACACCACACTTTTTCGGAAAGTCTTGACCACTCCGGGTGCCATTGCATAATCAAAATTGGGGATAGATTGCCCACCGTGTTGTTCGTTTTGGTTGGCTTGCAACAAAATCGCCGCCAGCGCCGCATAACTGCCAATGGAATTGGGCGTGCGCAAAAATCCATGTCCAGTATTGAAACCTTTGGCGAATAATTTCAATGGGTCGGATTGGCAACAAGTCAAAGTTCCCGTTGCCCAAAAATCCAAGTCGTGGATATGAATATCGCCGTTGTCGTGTGCCAAAGCGTGCTCCGGTTTCATCAGGAAAGTTTTGGCAAACTCCTTGCTTCCCTCCGCACCAAACTGCAACATTTTGCCCATTGCCGTGTCGCCATCAACATTGGCGTTGCCCCGCTTGACATCACTATCTTCTTCCGCCTTGGCGTGGGCAATCGTTTTGTAAATCTGCATCAAGTTGGTTTTGGCCGCGCGGATTTGACTGCGTTCTTGACGATAAGCGATGTATTCTTTGGCTGTTTTCTTGTATTTAGACTCTAGCAACACTTCTTCCACAATGTCTTGGATTTGTTCCACTGAGGGGATTTTTTCCTTGATTTTGGCTTTTGCCCTCACCAAAACTTTCTCAGCCAGCTCCCCAGCTTTTTTATTATCAAACTCTTCGGTAATATTGGCAGCTTTAGTAATAGCATCAGAAATCTTCTCCAAATTAAACTGCACAACCTTACCATCTCTCTTACGAATAGACTTATACATTTCCCTCCTAAATATTGTTTTTTGTTTCTTTTATAACACTATATATGGTGTATGTATGATGATATACGCTACATATAGTGTGTGGTTATCAATATAAACCACCATATGTATTCATGTCAATAACTTTTTGCAAAAAATTGTTGTGTTTTTTACAGTTTCTGTTTTTCCGTTCTTCACAACCCTAACGTACCACCAAATTGTAGTTTTTCCAAACTTTTCATTTTTCATTTTTTGTGTTACATTGTTTATGGTTAGTTTAAGTCGTGGAGGTAACGTACGTGCAGCCGAATGAGAGAAGTGATAATTATTTTACCTTAAAGCGGGCGGTAGGTGGTTTTGCACTATCAGTAGCGATTGGGGTTTTGTTGACCAATATTTTACCGGTGGTGGCGGGCGGGACGTTGAATAATACCCCAGTGGCAAAGGCGATAGCGGCGGGCGGGGCGCACGCTTGTGCGATTTATAATACGGCGGGGCAAGTGTATTGTTGGGGCGAAAATGACAGAGGTCAGTTGGGCAATGGCACTAACATAGATAGTAGCGTGCCGGTGGCGGTTGATATGAGCGGTCTGCTGAGTGGCCTAACAGTCAAGAAAGTAGCGGCAGGATTTGCTCATACTTGTGTGATTGCTGGAGTGGCGAACTCGACCGCAAGTGATGCGGTTTATTGCTGGGGTGCTGGCGACAAGGGGCAACTGGGCAATGGTTCGGTGGCAGATAGCAATGTGCCGGTGGCGGTGGGCGGGGCTTTGATGAGTTTGTCTGCTGGCGAGGTAGTCGGTGAGGTTTACGCAGGCTTTGCCACGACCTGTGCGGTGGTGGTGAGCGGCGGCGCGACTTATTGTTGGGGCGACAATGACGAGGGGCAGTACGGCAATAACACGACAACCTCAAGTA
Organism: Candidatus Nomurabacteria bacterium; assembly: GCA_031278275.1. Taxonomy (GTDB): domain Bacteria; phylum Patescibacteriota; class Saccharimonadia; order Saccharimonadales; family Saccharimonadaceae; genus JAISOF01. The sequence goes on from JAITKW010000030.1 coordinate 6,093, forward strand.
ACACGCCGGTGCTGATGGTATCAAGTTGGGACAACGTTAGTGATTTGGCAATTGGCATGAACCACACTTGCGCAGTATTAAATATGATGGTGCTTTGTAGCGGTGCTGGGGCAGATGGTCAGCTGGGCAACCAGTCTAATAATGATAGCTTAACGCCGGTAACGGTGCCTTTCGTGGGGCATGATGATGTTACGTCAATTAGTGCTGGGTTTTTCTTTAGCTGTGCTATGACGACTCGAGCGCTTTTTTATTGTTGGGGCGATGACAGCTCCGGACAGCTGGGCGGTAATGGCGGCACTAACACGGCGACTCTATTAAAAGATTTCGGCGATGAAAAATCGCGACCGATTGCCAGCGGTTATGCGCATAGTTGTGCCGGGTTTGAATGTATCGGCGAGAATGGTAGTGGGCAATTGGGTGATGGTACGACCGTGAGTAAGAGCGCCATGACGGCGGTTGATACTAGCGGGGTGTTGAATGGTTTAACAGCCAAAAGCATTAGTGCGGGCTTTGATTTTACTTGCTGGATTGCGGGAGGGGCGGATAATGATTTTTATGATGCGGTTTATTGCACGGGTGCGGGGGTTGACGGGCAACTTGGCGATAATTCCACCGCCAATTCTTCCGTGCCGGTGGCGGTGGATACGACTAATGTGACAAAGGAAGATGTTTATATTATGTTGGGGACTAGCGAAGATGCTATTACTTTGTCGCCAGTGCCAAATGGCAATGCGGACGTGGCTAGCTTGGATTTGACAGTGGTGACAAACAATAGCAACGGTTATAATTTAACAATCAAGACAGATGAAGTGAACTTGGTGTGTGGCGATGGCAATAGTGACAAGATTGTGCCTCAAAGTGCTGATGGTTCGCTGGAAACTAATGCTTGGGGTTTTGGTGTTGGGGCCAGTGAGCCAACCGCATGGAAAGGCATAGAAGCGAGTGCGAAGCTGATCGCTTCTGGCGCAGCGGCGACAGATGATAGTGGCATAAGCACTAAGGTATGGTTTGGTGTCAAAGTGGACTACCTCACAGCGGTTTGCAATTATTCTGGCGAGGTGATGTTTTCGGCGGTAGCTACAATTTAATTTTTCTATAGTATGAAATTAGTATACAACTTTCTTGTCAACTATGGTAGAATTGTCTTATGGTTTGTATTGCGGCATTTATTATTTTGTGTATTTTGTCGGTTGGCGTAGGGATTTTGTCAATTTTCAAAAAAGACATCGGCAGGAAATATTGGAAAACTTTCAAAAAAGCGTGGGGTTGTGTTTGGAAAAAAGTGCGGCTGCAAAAATGTGAAACTAGTTTCAAAAGTGACATCAAAAACTCCATTTTGTCACGCTTTGTCATCAAAAAACCGAAGTTAGTCAAACCGCTTTCGGTCGGGATTGAAGTGGTTGCAGTTTTGATAGTGGTAATTACGGTTTGGAGCTTGCTTGTCGCCGTAAAATCTGGTATGGCATTGTGGGTGTTTGGCACTTGCGATGTGACCAAGCCTTCTTCTTGCTCGCTCGGTGCGGAAGTTTGTTCAATTGACAAAGAGGGCGCGAAAAATCCGGCGGAGGCGTTTGTTTTGTGGTTCACGGAATGGGGCGATATTTTTGGGGGCGTGCCAGACAGATTGAGAACTTGGGAAGTTAATGAATATATAGATTTGAATACATTGGATTATTACCATAACGAAAAATGGAATGACGATTTTACTGATGTTGTCGCTGCCCCCGATGATTCGGAATATTATACGAAAACTGTAGCGCTAGACATTTTTGATCCGGGTTGTTCAATTTGCTTGCAGTCGTTTAGCAACCAACTTTCCAGCGGGTTTTTTGAAAAACATAAGGTTTATTTGCTCCCTTATCCCATCCAAAATCCTGATGGAACATATAAGTTCGCAAGTTCGGGAGTTATCACGCGCTACATGCTCGCAACTTATGCTTTTCGTCTTTCCGAACAGCCCGCTGCGTGGCGGATTGTTGAAAAATTATTTACCGAAAAAAACAATAAGGGCATAATTTATCAATCAATTTTTAATAATTTCACCGACACAAAAGATGCGGAGGATTTGTTGCAAACTTGGTTGAAAGAGTTTGGTTATTCTGATGATGATGTTGCAAAAATTACGACACTTGCCAATTCCGCCGAAATTACGGCAAAAATAGCGGAAAATAAAGAAATTGTGGATAACAGCATTCACGCTAAAGGCATTCCGACCATGATTTATAATGGCAAAAAACACACAGGGCTATTCAAAGAGTGAGTAAGTTCAACCACAGCTTGTCTGAACGGCAAAAAGCTGGTTTTGCGACTGGTGTTTTTGGACTTGGCCGCCAAAAGTCTAATATTTATGTAAAGTTTTAGCACCAGCACTTTTGGTATTTTAATGAATTATGCTAAAATAGGGTGATGAGCATTATAGAATCAGTGCTTTTGGGCTTGACGCAAGGCTTGACGGAGTTTATTCCGGTCAGTAGCTCTGGGCATTTAGGCATTTTGCAACACCTTTTTTCCGGCGCTTCAGACCATTTGTTTTTGGAGTTTATCAATATTGGCACTTTACTGGCGTTGCTGATTTTTTTCCGCCACAAAATCTGGCATATCCTGAAAGACATTTTCATCAAAAAGCGCTATGCTTTGGCGATAAACTTGATTTTGACTTCCATTCCAGCGGGATTGGTGGGGTTTTTGCTCGCAGATTTTATTGGCTCCAGTCAATTTTTCGGCAGTCTTTACACGGTGACTATCAGCATGGGGCTGGTTGGCATTGTGATGATAATTTTGGACAAATTACCAACCATGAAATCGGTCAAAAAAATGGAAAAATTGCCGAAACGGCGAGCGCTCACAATCGGTCTTGCGCAAGTTTTCGCCTTAATCCCCGGCGTATCACGTTCTGGCTCCACGATTATTACGGGCAAATTGATGGGGTTTTCTTCTGCGCTGGCGGCGGAGTATAGCTTTTTGGCATCAATCCCCATCATGCTTGGCGTGACTTTGAAAATGTTTATCAAATCAGCTGACCGAGCGTATTTTTTTGAAAACTTTTCCACGTTAGTTTTGTCTAACTTGGTTGCATTTATTTTTGGCATTTTGGCAATTAAGATTTTGCTAAAATATCTCGCCAAGAAAAACAGTTTGAAAACTTTCGGTTGGTATCGCGTGTTGCTTTCATCAACAATTTTAATCGCAGTTTTGACGGCAGTTTAAGATTATCCTAAAAGCGTGCCGATTGCGGAGCGCAAAACTTCAATGGATTTTTCCAATTTGCGTTGTTCGGACAGCACAAGTTCCAAAGCCACGCGGCGCTTGATACCGCTACGCCCCACAACTGCCGGATAACCAAAAAATGTTTTGGAAAACGGATCATAATTGGAAACTGGCAACACGGCGTTTTCGTTACTCAAAATCGCATTGGTAATCCGCGCAAGTGCCATACCAATACCATAATGAGTGGAACCTTTGCGTTTGATAATCTCGTATGCTTCGTTTTTCACCTTTTCCTCAATCCGTGCCATCTGCTCTTCGCTAAGAAAACTGTGCAAACTTTCAAGTCCAATATCGCCCTCATTCCACGCCACTAATTCCGAATCGCCGTGCTCGCCAATCACAAAAGCATGTACGGATTTTGGATCAATTTTCAATTCATGCCCCACGTGATACATGAGGCGCGAGGTGTCCAAAGTCGTACCCGAACCAATGACTTTGGCGCGTGGCAATCCGGAATATTTATAAGTGAGATAAGTCATGATGTCAACCGGATTGGATACCACAAGAAAAATCCCATTAAACCCGCTACTCATAATTTCGCCAATCATGTCACGAAAAATCTTGGCATTTTTTTGAATGAGATCCATGCGCGTTTCGCCAATTTCCTGTCGTGCGCCCGCCGTAATCACTATCAAATCTGCGTCCTTGCAGTCAGAATATCTGCCGGAGCGAATTTTCAAATTACTTGGCGAAAAACCCAAACAGTTGCGCAAATCCAACACTTCGCCGTCCGCGTCCGCTCTGTTAATGTCAATCAGATACAGCGCATCCGCATGCGTTCGCTGATTCAAAAGCGCAAAAGCGTAGCTCATGCCCACGTTGCCCGTTCCAACTATCACCACCTTATTTGCCATTTTATTCCTTTCGCCATTTATTATAATAATCATACTAAAGCATGAGAGTTTTAGCAATAGAACTCCAGCATAATTCGGGAAAACTGACTTGACACAATTCAGATGTTTTATTATAATATGCATAGCGATGCATGTCGCACGTGAGGTATTAAAATGAAGAACGGACGATTTATTTTTGGGGGTGATGATGAAGCGCAAAACTGATTGTCGCATTGACGCTGCCATCGCCAAACCCACCTTATCAAACGGCGTTAAGGTGTTAATGGTCTTTCTTGGCGCATTATCTTTGCCACTATTATTGCCGTTAGCGATTATTGTGATAGTTTTTGCCGTAATTTATTTAATTATAATCGGTGTACTAATCATCATCATGGCGGCAATCGCACCGTCAATTATGGCGTTAATCATACAACTAATCATCAACGTGTCAACTGGCAATGCGCCTTTGTATTTATTAGTTTTATCAATTGGTGCTGCGCTCATCTTGTTGCCGTTAAGTTATGAAGCAGTCCGCGGATTGGTGTTTTTAGTGCGCAAGTCAATTGCGTGGTCAGCCTGTAAAATAAAGCGGTATTTATTGAAAAAAGGAGCCAAAAAATGAAAAAACTTTCAACTACTTTGATAACTATTGGCATTTTGATAACTGCTTTGACGTTGCTGGTTTTGAGAGTAAACGGCGTTGATTGGTGGCAAGCAGTCAAAAATGCGGTCAAGCGTAATTTTCAAACTCAAACTGCCATTATTGAGCCAAAAGACGTTGATAAAATTACTATTTACACCAATGACGATCCAATCAAAATCATGCCGGCGAATGATGATTTGATAAAGTTCAAGCACTACAATTCTGACGATATTGAGTTTATGATTGACTCGTCAAACGGCGAGTTAATCATCAGACAACATCGCAAAAACTCGTTTCGGATTGGTTTTAATTTATATGAACTTGTGCAAAGCAGCCGCGAATTGACGCTTTATGTGCCAACAAACTCAAATCTAACTTATGCCATAAGCACGACTAATAATGACATTGAAATGTTTGACATTGCGACTGATGATGTTAGTTTGAGTACCAGTAACGCGCAAATTGAAGCTCACATAATTGGTACGGCGGACGCTTATCGCAAAGACATCAAGACGACTCCTTATTCAATCTTGATAATCAATGGTGTGAAATATTCTAATGTGCTGAAAACAAGTGACGGTGTTAAAAATCTGAATATTAAGACCAGTAATGGCGACATTAAGCTTGATTTTCTGAAATAAATTGCAAAGAAACGTTGCTTAAGAGTTCGTTTTAGTTTCTTTTCTGACGATGATTTGATGAATTATGTTGACTAAAACAACTGCGCCAGCACCGATCGCGAACGTCCATGGCAGGGTGGATATGTCCAGCGTGTAATGGAACAACTTGGCGGCTGGCGGGACGATTAAAGTTGACACGAAAGCTAACGCACAAGCTACGATTAAGCCTATTTTCCAAACTTTAATGGGGCGCGCCAAAAACACTAGCACCGTGAAGCCAATCAACATCACTACAATGGACACGTTGGTGCCAGCGGCGGCGCGCGTCACGCCCAGCGATAAACTGATGGCATAAATCAAGAGCATGGCGAGCGCCGACACCACCCCGACTGGCACGGCGAACTTCAAAACACGGCGCAAAAAGCCGGCGTGATAAAGTTGGCGATTGGGTGCCAAGGCGAAAAAGAAAGCTGGTATGCCGATGCTGAGCGCGCTGATTACTGTCATTTGCGATGGCAAATACGGATACGTCAACCCCGCTACCGTCACCGCCAACGCCAAAACTAATGAATAAACATTTTTAATCACAAACAAGTTTGCCACACGTTCAATATTTGCAATCACGCGGCGACCCTCGCTCAAAACATCGGGCAAATGCGAAAACTTGTTGTCCAACAAAACGATTTCGGCAACCGCTTTAGTCGCCGATGAACCGCTATTCATCGCAATGCCAAGATCGGCTTTTTTGAGTGCCAATGCGTCATTCACGCCATCGCCAGTCATGGCAACCACATGCCCTTGCTTTTGGAGAGCTTCTGCGATTTGACGTTTTTGCTCGGGCTGCACGCGACCAAAAATGTTGTGTGTTGTGACAATTTGCACAAACTTTTCGGCTTGAGCCGCCGACTTAGTGGGGTCGGGCAAGTCGCGCGCATCAAAAATCTCAACATCTTTCAACCCAACCAAACCTGCCACCGCCCCAACCGTCAACGGAGAATCTCCCGAAATTATCTTGATGTTGACTTTTTGTTCAGCGAAAAACTGTAAGGTTTGGGTGGCATCACTACGAATTTTTTCGGACAACACTACTAGCGCCGCTGGCTTGATGTTGGCGGGAACCTTAGTGTCTGGCCATTTTTCAATTTTGACCAAAGCCAAGACACGTTTGCCAGACGCAGCAATTTCTTTGGCATTTTGGAACATCTTGTCCTGTTTGTGATTAGCGAAAATAACTTCCGGCGCGCCGAACAACCATCGTTGATTATCAATTTCAATTGCACTCCATTTACGCGCGGAACTAAACGGGATTTCGCGCACAAACGGACGCGGTTTGAGATGTTTCAAGGCGTGACCAATCGCATCGTTGGTCGGCGACTTGGCACGACCAGCAATCGTGGACAAAACCCTG
>JAITKW010000028.1 GCA_031278275.1 Candidatus Nomurabacteria bacterium
GCATTACCGGTTGTGGCCCGGTAAGCTCAGGTAGCACTGGCACTTATACTGACGGCACGGCACTGAACGCCACCACCACCCAATCTGACACGGCTTGTTCACAAACCACTAGCCGAGCCTATCATGGCACGCTCGGACAACTGGCTAGTTCAACCAATAATGTTTATGGTATTTATGACATCGCTGGCGGTGCTTGGGAATACGTGATGGGGAACTTCAACAGCACCCAAAACTCCACCGCTATGGCAGTTATGCCAAACGCCAACTACTTCAACAATTACACCACCGTTGCCGGCTTCGGCACCCAACCATCATGGAGCAGTAGCTCAAGTAGCTATTACTACAACAACGATGTCTGCACCTGGGCAACCTGTGGTGGTCACGCCCTTCACGAAACCAAAATCCAGCAGTCCGTTTCGTCCACCTATCAGTCTTGGGGGTCGGACTACTCGGACTTTGTGCTCTCCAGCGATCCGTGGTTCATACGCAGTGGCGACTCCGCCTCTAGCTCCGTCGCTGGGGTGTTCATGTCCAACGACGACAACGGCAATGGTAACGACCGCATTGTTTTTCGGGTAGTGGCAGGCTCTTTTTAGTCGGTTTTTTGGTTGCGGAGTTGGGGGTAGTTCAGGTTTCTTAAAAACGAGACGTTTTGGCGAGAAATTGGTTTTTTATGTTAAAATGGGGTTATGAATGAGTACTATACAGATGGTAGTTGTGAGCCGAATCCGGGCGCAGGTGGCTTTGCGGTGATTTTGAATGGCGAGCCGGTGGCTTTGGGGGGCGAAAATCCGTCAACTAATATTCGGATGGAGGGGCAGGCGTTGTTGGCCGCCATCAAGCATGGAACAGAGGCGGGAGCTGAGTACAAAATTTATACAGACTCGGAGTTTTGGTTGAATGTTTTGACGAAGTGGGCACCGGTTTGGGAGAAAAATAATTGGCACAAGCGAGGCGGGATTAAAAATTTGGAGTTGGTGCGGGAATTATATGACTTATATAAGACTGCGAAACCGGAATTAAAATGGACGCGAGGGCATGTGGGGACGGCTGGCAATGAGTCAGCAGATGCGTGGGCGAATAAGGCGCGGTTGGGCGCGAGAATGTAAAAAATACTAATCGGCGACTAATACGGGCTTCACACGGCTTGCGTGGATTTTTCACGAAGTTATTTGTGATGGCGAAAAACAATAATGGACAAATAGGTAATGAAGCCCAAAGCCAGAGAGCTGAGTAATATTTTTACATTTTGCGTTCCGGAGATGGGAAACTTTTTTGGCGATGTTTGACTGGCGGCTTTTTGTCCGGTTGAGGCAGTTTCGTTTTTCGGTTTCTCATCTGATGCTTGATCGTCATCGTTAGCTACGTCATCGTTTCCGTCATTTCCCCCAACTTTTTCCAGCACAATTTGACTAGCGGATTTTAGGGAACTTATCGGCATGGTGTTTGGCTGGTAATTTGCCAAACTAAACTGATATGCTTGGTAATCAATTTGAGCTGGCGTGCCGGAAATGCCACCGTTTTCAACGCTATTACCGTATTTGTAATACTTATTCGTGATGACTTCAAAGCTGGCATAACCGCCGGCATCAGTAGTAATTTGCGTAGTTTCATCGCCGTCAATTTGAATGGTAATGGTTTGATTGGCGATGGCGCTACCATGCTGGTCAACAAACTGCGGATTCTTGCTAAAGCCATATTTAATATCCATTTTGCCAGTGCCACCGTAAAAATACGGCTCAAACTCTTTTTCGCTAATCCCCACCAGTTTCGTGTCAATTATTTTATTGCCAAGCGTATTCCAATACCAAAAACCCAGCCGCACCGGTCTAAAAAATTCACTATCGTGTTCAATTTTCTCAAAAGTCGTGCCATAAAACCTCGCCCCGTTCGTAATGCCATAACCCTCGCCAAGAACAATATGGTTCACATTTGTAATTAAATGATTATCCTCAAGCAAAATAGCGTCTGCAATTTCCTCGCTCGTCCACCCCGTGCCTTGAATAGTCACAGTGGTAAGAGCGTTATTGACATCGCCGTTATAATAAACTCCCGATTTGCTGATGTCAAAATTGCCCGGCATAGCTTCAACTTTGATGGTATTTTTGCGATAAACCAAGGCGCTTTCGTGATCACGAGTGCCATTTGTCACCCATAAACCCCGAGCCATCGTGCAACCAATGTCGCCAACCGGCGATTTTTCGGCTTTTAGAACAATTGTGTTGTTCTCCACTAACATATCTTTGAACACATCGCTGTCGTAATAACTAGTCACACGCATACCCGCCACTGAAGATGGGCGAGCGTATTCAGTGCTACGCATGTTCGGCGCATAGCAACGCCCATAAATCAAATTGCCACTTGCCGTCATGCCGTTGCCCCAACCAATACCAATAAATAAATAACCAAGACCAAAAATTTTATTATCGTGAATAAAATGATCTTCGCCGCTACCAATCGCAAAAGAATTAGTATCATACGAATCCGAATAAAGTTCGTTCATCGCCACTTCGCAATTAGCGCCACAATCAATGCCACGATGGCGAAAACGGCGCAAGGAATTATAAGTCACTTGGCTGTCGGTACCAGCGTGAATAGACCTCAGTCCGCTATGACGATCCTCGATCACCGCCCCTCTATCATAAACAACATTGTGGTGGATATGGCCGTTGCCGGTGCGCATGCCTATATTGGAGTCGCTATAATAATCCACCGTCACGCCAGCAATTTCGTTCTGGGTCGTGCCGCTCATGTGGAACAGAAATATGGGGGTCATGCCAGTTTCGCCGTTGGCACCTTGCTTAATCGTACCGTTAAAAATACTGCTATTAACAAAGTTCCACCGTCCCGCACGAATGCCGTAGTTGGCATCTTCAACGTATTGCCAACCGCTGGTGGGGTCGGGCGTGGCGGTGGGTGGAGCATTGTCATAAATCAAAGTATGCCCGTTCAAATCAATTATCACGTCATTGGCTTTGATATTGATACCAAGCCCATCGCTCGTGATGTCTTCTGTCAAAACATAAGTGCCAGAGGACGTGATTTGCAAAGGGAAATCTTGATTGGTCAATTTAACTTCTGACGTGAATTGCTTAGTGGTGAATACCTTGTCCTCAGTGGCTTTAACCGTCCCCGCCCGATCTTGATAAATCACACGGTAATGATAAGTCGTATTTTCCTTTAGCCCCGTCAAATAATGCAGGTGATTAAAATAATAAGATTCCGAAACGCTAGTTTTTTGCGTGTAACCAGTTTCGCCGTACTCAATGCGAGTGATAGTTGACTTGCTAGTGCTAAAACCAACGCTGGCGGAATTATAAGACGGATACAGCCACCAAGAATCGCCGTCTATCTCAAGCTTGCTGCCAACGGTCTTTTCAACCAAATCATCAGTTGTTTCAGCGAGGTTGGTCAAACGATAATTAAAAAACCAATCGTCAGGATTTGTCACAGGGTCGGGGTTAACTTTCAAAACCGGTTCGGGTAATTTTTCCAAATTATCCGCATGCATGACGGACGGGGCGATGATTGAAATAACCGCGCCCACACATAATATTAAACCCAGCACCAGTTTCCGCATGTAACGTATTATATCATGCTAATGTATAAAAGTCAATAGTAAAATATGAAAATAGATTTTTTGTTGGAGTTTGTGATATAATTTTTTGAAGAAAGAAGAGGGGTAAGATGGAAAAAGCAGATTTTGATATTTTCTTGTGGGCGAATAATATTGATGAGGTGAAAGGGGAGGTCAAGATTGAACTATTTTTGTTCAACAAAAATTATACGCCGTATAAAATCCGTTTTAGTAATGCGCTTGAGGGGCAGATTCGGCAGTTGTTTTTGATAGATATGATTAATTTTGTCAATTCAGGTGCTAATTCTGGGTGGTCGTTTCGTGATTATGAGTTTGGTGAGAGCGAAGATGCGATTTATTTTACGGAGCTTAGCAAGGTTGGGCGGGCGGAAACTTTAGTGCATTTGATTGAGAACGAGTACAAGGATATTTCATTTTTTACAGAGGCGGATCATGAGTTCAAGCGAATTAAAGGGATTGTGGTGAGATTTTCGCATGGTGAACAAAAATTTTATGTTGCCAAAGGTTTGGCGACTGGGCAGGCGCTGGGGAATAATTTGTCGTGGGTGGTCAAGGGCGAAAGCTTTGAGCCGTTTTCTGCGGATGCGGGGATTAAGATACCGAATGATAATCAAGTTTTGGTGGTAGACGGGCGGGTGGTGATTTTTAATCGCAGCAAGTTTGAGAAATTGTTTCAATATGATTTCCAAACGGTGCAGTTGGCGGAGCAAAAGGCGAAAGAAATTGCCGAAAAGTACAAATTGAGTTTTGCGGAAGGGCTGGAGTTGGCGGATTTGTTAAAGGACAAAAAACCTTTAGTTTCCAAGTTGGAGAAGTTGGAAATTGGGGAAATGACGCAAGAACAAGTGGTGGATTATGCAGATGAAATGCAATTGGAGCTAATGACGGATACGGACGGGTCGATTATTATCATGGACGACAAGGATCTTGGGATATTTGTGAATCTTTTGGATGAAAATTATTATGTTTCGGCGGTTTCGGGGCGGCGATATGAGATTCGGAATAAGCGACTTCTGGGGGAGCCGGAGGGAGAGCCTCCTCGGGGGTAGTGGGGTACGGGTTGTACAACAAGACTAAAAAAAAGCTTGCTTTTTGTTTTGTGCTTATGTTACAATGGAGGTAGGTAGTAAGTACACAAGTAACAAATGGAGGGAAAGAATGTGGAAACCAGAAGTATTCGTAGCGCAGAGAGAGA
>JAITKW010000048.1 GCA_031278275.1 Candidatus Nomurabacteria bacterium
CTCGCAACGCTTTTTGGTGTGACCATTGCCGAGATATTTGCCGAACCCCGAAACAACGAGAAGTTCAAGCAGATGTATTTCTATGTGCTGAAATGTTTGCCGAGTGGAGTGCCCAAAACCAAACTTGCAAAGTTGCTATATTTGATTGATTTCCGCAATTTTTACGAAGAATTAGAGTCTATGAGCGGCGTGCAATATATTAGACGAGCATACGGGCCAGTCGCAGACGGGTTTTTTGAGTTGACTGACGATTTGAACGATAAGGGCGAAATTAGCGTTACGCCACTTGACTATGCTTTTATGATTAAATCAAATCGGTTTAACAGTAAAGAAGATTTGTTGAGCGCAGCCGAAAAGGCGAAAATTAGCGAGGTTTGTGAGTTGTGGAAAGATAAAAACACGCAAGAAATCGTGGAATACACTCACCAACAAAAGCCTTGGGCCTCATGTCTTGACGGCGAGTACATTCCATATTTACTGATAACACAGGAAGAGCCGGCGCATGTTTTCGCACCTATTGCCTGATGTTGAATTACTTTATATTGTGACTTTCAACGAGTATTCCAATCGGAACTTTTGCAAAAGTTTTGAAAAGAAACATGGCAAAAGGTTTTGGGAAATGACCAAACAAGCAATTGTTGATGATTTGTCACGCATTAACCGTAAACTACAATCCACGCAACAGGTTGATGAGCTATGGCATAAAGGAGATTTTTGGGTGTTCAAGCACGATTTCAGTGTGGTCGGCACCAAAATGTCACCGAGGACATCGGGCAATCGTTGTCTGTGTTTTTTGAACAATCAAAAAAAGACAATCGAGATATTGATGGTGTTTAATCATCAGGATTTGCCAAAAAATACGAGCGAAGCGCAATATTTGCGAGAGATTTTTAGCGACCAATTCCCAGAATTTGCTGATAAGTTGAACTGAGTTTGGTAGTTATTGAATTGGGGTTTTAGAGGTTTTAACTCAAAGAGCGAGCGCAGTGTGACTAACGCAAAGCAAAAATTTAAGCTAAAGTTATATGTTACAATAAGACAGTGCGATTTATAAATAAACTAAAAACCAACGACAATATTCTGATTGCTATCGGGTCGATTACTCACGCTCGTTCGCCGTTTTTGGACGTGTTTTTGATGACCTTTATGATGCGCCTGTCGTTGGAAAATTCACCGACCGATTACATCGTGTATAAAATCTTGAGTTTTTTTCTGATGGGAGTTTTGGCTTGCTGCCTGGTTCGAATAATCCACAAGCATCCCTTGGCTTCGTATCGTCTTGGCATGGTGGCCGCTTGCTTGCAGATTGTAGTAATCGCCACCTTGCACCAATACCCAGACATTTATCCGTTCGTTTTAGCCTTATTTACGGGCGTTAAAGCGACGCTGTTTTGGAGACCGCACACTTATTTTTGTTGCACCGAAGTGCCGAATTCACGCCGGCTACGTTTTGAAAGTTTAGGACTGATTTGGGGATCTATTCTAAAAATCAGTTTGCCGGTTGTACTAGGTCTAATTATCGTTGAAACCAATTTCGTCAACTCAGCCATCATCGTGCTCATCATTTCGTTCGTACAACTTTTCATTTCTTTGCTGTTTCGCCCAACTTGCGTGGTTAAAACTTCAACTCGACCGCTTCTTAAAGTCTGGAAAAAGTACGTCGGCAAAGGCGTTTTCAAGCGTCTAGCCATCTTGCAACTGCGTGGTCTCGTCGGAACCGGTTCGGCGTACTCGATTGTGCCAATCTTTTTGATTTATAATATACTGGGTTCGGACTTTGAACTAGGCCTTTGGACTTCCATTGGCGCCGTGGTGGCGATAGGCTTAACTATGTTTTTTGGAATAGTCAAAAAAAGACGTCTAGCGCTCATAGTATTTGCTCTATTGATGGTCGCCTCGCCACTGCTACTGATGATGAGATTAGACCTAGCGCTGATAATCGGGTTTTATATCGTATCCGTGGCGGTAGCTGGTAAATTATTAGATTTGGTTGCAAGCGTATCAGCAAGCAATATCTTATATGATGTTGACGATGCCGACAAAATCGAAATGGACGTTTTCAACGAAATCACCCTGAACTTTTATAGAGTTTTGGGGCTGGGCGGGCTACTAGTCGCAGTTAGTTTGCCTAGCGCAAGTCAATACCTCATCCTCATCGTCGCTATCGCATCAGCGCTACTGGCAATGCCGCTAGTCATCACCGCTACTTATCGGCGAAAAAACTAACTTCACACGTTCCCCACCACCGTAAAAGTCACGTCCGTAACGTAATCATCACAGGCCGGCTGCCCATAGTTGACTCTTGCTCCAAACCACACTACGGTATTTCGCCCATCAGCAACAGTCGCCGAGCTAGTGAGGCCATCAATTGCCACCGTGCTGCTTGTTACCCCCGTCCAACTGCTCGGTACGCTCAAACTGCCATCGTCTTTGGCGTAACCCCACTTGTTTACCCGCCCCGTCGCTCCGTCCAGAGCGCTCGTTCCACTTATAGCTGGGATAGTATAAGTTTTTGTATCATCAACGCATTTTAAGTTTGGCTCACTGGCTTCAATATTTAGGACGTAGCCTTTTGGGTTATTGGTCTTGACATTGACCGTTAAATTATCCGTCCAAAGCTCACCAATCGTACCTGTTATAGTTAAGTTATTGCGGCTTAGAGTCATTGCGATGGTTGGTGATTCATATTCAAAACCACCAGTCAAAGTACTGCTCCCACCGCCAGTCGCCACCACCACGTTGATCTTTCCTGGCGTTAGGTGTTGTGGCGTTACACAGCTCACCTGGGTTGAGCTAACAAATGTGCAACTGGCTGTTAAGCCATCAAATGTCACGCTTGTGCGACCGCTACTGAGAAAATTCGTGCCGCTGACCGTCACGGTTTGACCGCCAACGATAAAGCCGATGGCTGGCGATACGCTAGTTATGGTCGGCGCTGGATAACCATAAGTATAGCCATTCGCCAAATTAGCCGTCCCGCCTGCCGTTGTCGCTGAAACCGTCACCGCCCCTGAATAATCTCGGGCTGGCACGGTACAAGTCATCTGCGAAGAACTGTTATAAGTACAACCAGCCGTCACGCCGTCAAATTTGACCGTTGTGCCACCGTCAACATTGAGAAAGTTGGCACCGTTGATTGTCACTGAGTTACCGCCAGCCGTATAGCCAGAACTTGGCGAAACGCCAGCGATGCTCGGTGTTGGGTAAGTATAAGTATAAGCCCCATACAAAGTTTCAGTGCTGTCATATTCGCCTAACACTTGAATGTCAACCGTCCCTGCCGCATGAGCTGGCGCAACACAAGTAATCGTCATATCATCTGTTGACCAACTAACACAGTCCGTGCCACCAATCCGCACCGCCCTCACAATTACGTGACTGCTCTGATGTCTAAAATAATCGCCCGAAATAGTAATCGTATTACCACCGAGTATAGAACCGCTAGCTGGCGAAGAGCCAGTCAATTTATGTAGTAGAGAAATCACAGCCAAACCATCACCACTGCGCTGACCGACAACGGTAGTTCTGCCAATTCCATTATAATCGCCGACCCCACCAATATAGCCCGAACCACCAGACGAAATATAACAAATTGCTGACCCGCCATACCAACCGCCACCACCGCTGGCACGCTCGCTATTGCCACCGATACCGAATCCGCCATAACCAGCGCTACAAGCAACATTGCCTGGATTATTAAATTCTGGGAATCCACCGGTGCTAGTTTGACCACCACCATTGATGCGGGCACTAAGCGTGCCTGGCCAAAGGTAGACGGCATCGCTTCCGCCTGTCCCACCACCGTGACTAACCTCATAACTGCCAGTGGCAGCCACTCGCCCACCACCACCGCCAGCCACGATTACCCGACTATTCAGGCTGCTAGTGTTATTCCATGCACCGGCAGTTGTACGGATATCGGTCGCTCCACCACCGCCACCGTTATTGCCATCGGAGCTGATACTTCTCATAGCCCCGCCACCGTTCCAGCCGCCAGCCGTTCCACTACCGGCACCACCAACATAAACATGAACCATACCACTAGAATTAATCACCCCACGTGAATAGCCACCCAATCCGCCCTGAAAACCGCTTGCACCCCAAACATCAAGTCTATAATAAGCCCCACTTACTGGCAGGCTAAATGATTGATATGAGCCATTATAAGTAAAACTCCATTGAACTGGACCACTATAAGCGCTGGCTAATTGCGCTTGACCGAGAGAGAGAGAGAGAGAGTAATCGCCGCCGCCCAAAAACCAGCCATCCGGCGAATACGTTGCTTAGTCAATCCCCATAAACTACCCATAACATAATCATTATAGCACGCCAAACCGAACTTTCAAGCTTTTGTTAAATATTTTTAAGCCAAATATGGCAATAAAACAGCATAAACAAGAAAACAAATATTTTTTAAGCCGATTTTAAGCCAAGTATGATAAAAATAGCATGGATAAGGAAGCAAAATGTTTTTAAGCCAGCATTTAGTTCCTTGGCTGTGATATGATAAAACAGGCGTGGCTGGATTAAACTTCGTAAATCCAACCGCCAGAAAGGATTTTTGTGCAACTGGTGTTCAATCGCAAAGAACTCAAATATATTATTGACCGCGCGACTTTTGGTGCGCTGATGAAGGAATTGCCAAAACGTATAAAACCCGACCATTACAACAAAAATGGCAAGCCGTACCCGATTTATAATATATATTTTGACACTGACGATGGCGAATTGGCGCGCCGTTCGTTTAATAAAGAGCAATTTTATCGCTATAAAATCCGCCTGCGTTCGTATGACGATTTTGCCAACCAGCACGAAAAAGTTTTTTTGGAAATAAAGAAAAAGGTGAATGGCGTGAGCAACAAACGCCG
>JAITKW010000056.1 GCA_031278275.1 Candidatus Nomurabacteria bacterium
TTTTCAAAAATTGTCCGGCTTGCCCTGTTTGATGTGGTTTATGATGAAAGCTTTTTTCGGACATACGCCGGGCAAAGTCTCCCATAGCAGCACAATCAACTTCATGCACGAAAAAAAAGCGGTCAACTTGGATTTTCAATCGGAAGGCGAGTATCTCAAATTGAAAAAAGTTCAAGAATTAAAAATCACGAAATCTGAGCAATTTCTCAACGTGATTTTGACTTGACCAAGTAGCGAAAACCAAAATAAACTGCGGCGGCGTATCCGGCGAATAATACGGTCATGACTAACCCGAACCAATTGAAACTGGCGGTTACGCGCTCAAGTAGTTTTGCGGGCGATAGCAGCACGTCCCAAGAGTTGAGTCGCATAAAACGACCGATATAAATGGCGTAACCAATCAGCAAAAATACCACCGGAATGACAACGAACGCTTGGCGTTTTTTGACGAAAAGTTGCTGCACGGTCGCAAATGAGCTGAGCCCCATCATAAGAGCCAACAAATAACCAACGGCGATATTGATTAACTCCAAATAAACCACTGCGTCTTTGACGTAATCCACGTTTTTGAAATCGTAATAGCCGCCCACGAAATAAGACAAATCGGAAATATGGATGAAATCCGTCAAAACATAAAAAGCATTGGGAATAAACAGTAACCAAAGTGCGATTAAGCTGATTTTGGTGATTTTTTTGACTTTGCGGCTCAATAAATAAGCGAAAACTAAAGGCAAAAATGCCAAAAACAAGTTCCAAATCATACTAATATGGATTAAATGTTGGCTGAAATAAAAAGCCAACCAACTCAGGCACGAATATGCCAAAAAGCACCACACGAACGCTCGGAACTTATCCGTTGCCAAAACGCTTTTGTGCAACATGCGCATCCGTTCCGCTATCTTCAAAATCTTTATATATTTCATCCAGCCGTGCAATCACTTTTTTCACCAATTTTTCAGGGTTAGCGTCATACACCATGTTGTCCAAGTTTGGTGCGACCACGTTTTGCAAAAGTATCGGAATGTAATCCGCCAGCCCGCCCGACCCCAAAAGCACGCCACAAACTTTACGACTTTCCAGCGCCGTTGAAAACTCATGCAGGCTGCCCATGCGACCACCAACCGTAATCACCGCATCACTGCTACGCACCAAATGAACATCTCGTCCAACGTACGCCATGCCAGTAAAATTGATGTAGTCAAACTCCAGCGTGGGCAGGCGATACGCCAAAATATGCTCTTTGAAAGTAGCGGCAGGTGAAAAACCAACCGACACTCCTTTGGCATTTGGCACGCTCTTGAACCCCGCCGCCGCGAACATGGGCAAACCCACCGTTGCGCCAGTGGTCAAAGTTTTGCCAGCCTTAGCAATCGCCACGCCAATCGCAAACGCCAACTCTTTTGATTTCATTACCGTTTCGCCGCTCGCCGCACCGGAAACGCAAATTTGATACTTCATGTTCCACCCCCATACAAATCACTGATTTTTTTATACAATAATCTTCTAAAATAAATTACACTACGATCCCCAAACGACAACTTTTTTTCAAAATTATCCCTCACGTCAAAATAATTACTCGATACCAACTCGTGGTCAATCAACAAAAATCCCAGTTGATTTTCCACCCAAAACTTATTGTCAGAGCTTTTGTTGATGGCATAAAAACTATTCAAAGCCATAAACAGTTCCTCTAGTGTCGTGTCGTGCGGGTCTAATCCCAGTTGTTTCAACATCAAAAGCGACCGTTTGCGAAGTTCGTTAATCAATTTCAAATCCACATTTGGTTTCAAACTTTTTTTCGCCAAATATTCCAAATCAACCGAAAACTTCGGCTCATTTTCACCCAAAAGTTCCGCGAGAAAGCTCATTATAACTCCGTTTCGTGTATGGGCATTTCATGTAACCGCACGCCGGAGCTGATGATGCCAACTTTTGACCCCACCGCTTGCACTACGCTGGAAGCGTTGGCTGAGCCGAAAAGCACCGCCTCTCTCAAACTTCTGCCCCTTGCCCATCTCACCAAAAATCCAGAACCCAGCGCATCGCCAGCACCGGTTTGGTCTAAAGGTCGTCTGTCTTCGTATAGCCTCGCCCGCACTTTGGTTTTGCCGTCCGTTGCCACCAGCCCATTTTCGCCATCGCTAATCAAGCACACCGGCACCAAGCTCCGTAGATTCATCAACAATTCGTCCAAACTTTTGCCGTCAGTCAGTTGCATAGCCTCATCTTTATTCAACAATAAAACATCAATCATTGACAAGATTCTCTTCAACTTCGCTTTGTTCGCCAGCTCTTTTTTGCCGGGATTCATCATCACTTTTACCCCAAGCTCTTGGCACTTCACCAACACTTCCGTCAACTTGTCCATATCGCCAGAAAGCGTGGTGATATAAATCCAATCGGGGTTCATCAACTTCAAATCAGCCACTTTCAGTGTCCAAAATTGACCGCTTGCGCCACGATAAGTCAATATCGTACGTGCGCCACTCGGTGCCAAAAGCACCACCGAACAACCCGTATTTTGGTTTTCCAAATAATCAATGTAACTAACATCTACGCCCTCATCATTCAAAGTGTTCACCACCGCCTGTCCAGAAATGTCATTGCCGATACAGCCCCAAAAAATCGTTTCAAATCGGCTGCGCGCAAACGTCACGCTGGCATTGGTCGCTCCACCGCCAACCGAAAAACTAATGTCGCCGACATCAACTTTCGTCCCCAAATCCAAACGATCAAAATAACTTTGTCCGGCGATAGCCACCGTATGAAACCCCCTCCTATCCAAGAGGAAAATATCTTGCAACGCCGATCCCAAACAGACGATGCGCACCTAAATCGTGCCCTCTCTGGTGGCTTCATTAACTAACACATCATAAGCTGATTTAATATCATCAACCGATGCCAAAGCCCCTCCCACGTTAATCACATCTACGCCAGCTTTGGTAATCATGAAAACATTTTCTTCGTTAGCGCCACCGTCCCAACCAACTTCAATGGTCGGCTTAAGACCTTTGATAATGTGGGCTTTTTCCGCTTGCAACAAATCCGCCGCACCGCCATAAGAGCCGAGATCGCCGGAAAAAATCAAAGCATGGTCAGCGATGTCAAGATATTCTTTGTATTTGCCTGGAAAACTGGGTTTCAAAAACGCCACGCCGGTTTTGATGCTAGCTTGTTTCAAAAAATTGAGTGCTGGTGTCAAATCTTCGTCAGCTTCTACGTGAAAAATCACCAAATTGGGGTGCAACTTCAACAGTTGCTCCACAAACTCACTGGGGCGCTTCACCATCATGTGTATGTCCACCGCCCAATCTTCCGGCCACCAAACTTGATCTAGCGACACGGTTTTATTGGTGGCAAACTCGCCATCAGTAATATCAATTTGCACCCTTGACGCAAACGGGTGGAACTTCGCCACCATCACCTTGTAATCTTCGGGTGTTTCGGTTAATATTGTTGGAACTATTACGCTCATTTTATACCTCGTCTAATTCATTATTTCTTTTAATATATCTCGGTGCTTTTGCAAACGGCGTTAGCAAAAACGTATCAATAATATCTTTCCATTTTGCGTCATCATCTTCCAGCACGCGGGCGGGCAAACACAGAACGTTTGCATCGTTGTCGTTACGTGCCATTTCCGCTTCGGTTGAATCCCAAACCACTACCGCACGCACGCCACGATAACGGTTGGCCTGAATTGCCATGCCTTGACCGCCGCCACACACCAAGATGGCGCGTGCGTCACGATTGTTGCTCGACAAAAGCTCCAAAACCGCCAGTTTCGCATATTTGTTAAAATCATCTTTGGGGTCAAACTTTTTGTCGCCCACGTCCACGAAATCCAATTTTTTCTCAAAAAGATAAACCATTATCTTTTCGCGCAATCTGAATCCTCGGTGGTCGGCAGCAACAAATATTTTCATTTTAGGCTTGCCCCTTTTTGCCGAAATCAACAGTCAGCTCAACTAAACGGTTGGAATAACCCCACTCATTATCATACCAAGCCACGACTTTAATCAAATTACCGCCCACCACATCCGTTAACGGCAAATCCACGATGGTGCTGTGGGAATTACCCCGAAAATCAATACTCACCAACTCTTCCTCAGTCACAGCCAAAATGCCTTGCAAGTACGGTTCGGCGGCGGCCTTTTTGAACGCCTCGTTAATCTCTTCTTTGGTTACAACTGCCTTTTTCACCAAAACCGCAAAATCCGCCAAACTCACGACCGGAGTTGGCACACGAACCGAAAGCCCCGCAAAACGATTTTCCAATGCTGGCAAGGCTTTTGCCGCCGCAATTGATGCGCCGGTGGTAGTCGGCACGATATTTTCCGCCGCCGCGCGTGCCTCACGCAAATCTTTGGCGGGCGCGTCTAACAACCTTTGCGATGCCGTGTAGCTATGCACAGTCGTCATCATCGCTTTGTCAATGCCAAAGTTCTTTTCCAACACCGCCATCACTGGTGTAATACAATTGGTTGTGCAAGAAGCGTTGCTCAAAATCTCGTCCTTTTCATCAACTGTTTCCTCGTTAACGCCAATCACAATGGTTTTGGCACCCTCACCCTTGGCGGGAGCCGAAATCACTACTTTTTTGGCACCGGCGGCAAGATGTGCGCGCGCTTTCTCCGGATCCGTAAACAACCCTGTACTTTCAATCACCACGTCAACTTGGTTTTCGCCCCACTTCAAATTTGCGGGGTCTTTTTCGGCGAACACCTTGATATGTTTGCCGTCCACAATGATTTCATCGTCATCATAACCAACTTCCCGACCGTACGTACCATAAGAAGAGTCGTGTTTCAAGAGGTGCGCAAGGGTCTTAGTGTCAGTCAAATCATTCACCGCCACCACTTCAACATCGCTCCGCTCAAAAGCAATCTTAAAAGCATTACGACCAATCCGCCCGAAACCATTTATTCCCACTCGCACCATATTTTACCTCCACTTATGTTATTTTAGATTATAAGGCTTATGATTACCAAAAGCAAGAGGAAAGACGAAAAAAGGTCTTTTGCAGGATCCTCCTTTTTATGACTCTTTAATCTGTGATGGCGGGCTGGAGTCAAAAACTAGGGTTAGATATAAAAAAAAGACCGTACTAGCGGTCTTTCTTCAGGTGCACGGCGGGGTGTGAGACCCGCCAAAAGTTTGCGTGTTCATTTCATTCTTCTTGTGGCGGGATTTGGGCTGCCTCATTGTCGGAGTGCCACTTCATGTGGCTCTTGAACTCCTCCAACGCCTCCTTCAGCCTTTGGGTTTTCTCTACTGATCCGGGCAAGTATCTGCCCAGAATCTCCGCAGTTACCATCATCTCATCGATGGCCCCGCTGATTAAACCCGCATTTTCTTGCAGCTTTTGGCGCAAGCTGCTGACCTGAGCTTCTTCCTGAAGTTCACGCCGAGCTTCCGAGAAGAGCTCTTGCATCTTTACGTGCCGCTTCCCCGCTTTTGTGAGGTTTCGGAACGTAGACCGCGGGGATTCGGAAAAAAACTTCTTGAGCTGTGGCATAAAAACAGCCCCCACGATTACCATAATTCCCACCATAGTGAAAAGTACCAGTAGCTTCATACTATTTCCTCCTAATAACATAGAGTAGGGAGCTCACACCCTCCCAGCAATTATATAAAGCGCGCCTCGCGTCTAAAGACCTTGCGCGCTAATAGAGGCACCCAGACCCTATTAGCGTGCAAGATGAATCGCCAAAAACCTTTCTAATGATACGCAAATGTTAACTTGGCAAGTTGAACTCGCCAAAAACTCGCGGTGCCACCACCGATGCCCTCATTGTATCACAAAAATCATAAAAAATCAACTACTTTAACGCTTTTTCCATCTTTGAATAGCGTCAGCAATCACTTTTTTCGCTTCGTCAATACCAGCAAAACCTTTCACAACCGTACTATTTGGTTTTTTCAAGTCCTTGTAACGATTAAAATGAAACTCAATTTGCTTGATAAATTGCTTCGGCAAGTCTTCATAAGTTTCATAAATGTCGCCCAGATTGCGGTCGTCAGCCAGCACCGCGATAATCTTGTCGTCCACTTCGCCATCGTCCACAAAATGCATTACCCCCAAAATCTTCGCCTTGGTGAAAATGCCAGTGGTCAACTTTTGGTCGGAAACGAGGAGCACGTCCAACTCATCACCGTCTTCATCCAAAGTTTGCGGGATAAAACCATAATTTGTCGGTTTGGCAAACACTTCCGGCTCCAACCTGTCCAACATAAAGCACCCCAAATCCCGCCTCCACTCAATTTTTTGCACGCTGCCTTTCGGGATTTCAATCACCACGTTAATTTCGCCATTTTTGTAATCCCCGTAGTCCAAAATCTTATTAAAATCCGCCATATTCCTCCTTATTACTAATCATATTTTACAAAAAATCCCTTATTTTTGCAAATATTTTCTGATGGATACGGCGGCGGCGGCGCCATCGCCTGCTACTGTGATGACTTGGTCAACTGCGCCAGCCCGCACGCTGCCCGCCGCAAATAATCCTGCGACCTTGGTCATTAAATTGCCGTCAGTGACGATTGCGCCCTTTTCGGACAATTCCACATCTGTTCCTGCCAAAAAGGTGGTGGCGGGGCGGTGCCCCACAAAGATGAATGCGCCGTCAATCTTCACTTCGCGCTCTTTGCCTTTATCCTCAACTATCACCCTAGCCACGCACGGCTTATGCTCCACATTCGTTGCGGTTTTTGCTTGCGCGCGCTGTTTTTCGGTCGTCATCTCCCCATCACTCACAAACCGTTTCGGCTCTATGTTCTCCAAAACCTCAATTTTTTGCGCTTTCACCGCCTCTTTTAGCTGTTTTTTCAAAGTTTCACTGGACTTAATCGCGCTGTGTGAAATCAAAAACACTTTTTTCACGAATTTTAACAAAAACAATGCTTCTTGCACCGCCGAGTTAGCACCGCCAATCACCGCCACCGTTTTGCCATCAAAAAATGCGCCATCACAAGTCGCACAATAACTAATGCCTTTCAAATCTTCGCCGTCAATTCCCAATTTCGCCGGCTCCGAACCGGTCGCAACCAACACCGCCCGCGCTTTTACCGACTCGCCATCAACCGTCAATTCAAAAACTTCGCCCCGCTTTTTCACCTCTGTCACCTCGCCATATTTGATTTTAGCGCCAAAATGCTCCGCTTGCGTCCGCATTACTTTTGCCAGCTCCGCACCAGAACCAGCCACAAAACCCGTGTAATTTTCAATCTTGTCAATCCCCGCCAACAGCCCGCCAACCGTTTTTCGCTCAAAAACCACCGTTTCCATGTGTTCCCGAGCCACATAAATCGCCGCCGACAACGCCGCCGGCCCTGAACCAATAATTATTAAATCCAACATATTTATATATTATATCACCCAAGAACCCGAAAATAAAAGATTCCGCGAAAAGTTGGGTTTGATAAAACCATGGCGTTGGGCGGGGGTTTGACCGCTTAAACTTTTCGCGCGAACGCCATGCGTCCGGCACCGGTTTGGCGGTGGCGCAAAATCTCAATTTTCACTTTCTTGCCAATATCGCGCGAAGCTTTGTCAATCACCACCATCGTGCCATCTGGCAAATGCCCCACGCCTTGCCCCCTGCCGGAACCTTTTTGGACAATTTCCACTTCCAGTTGCTCGCCCACCGAAAACTCACTTCTCAATCCTTGCGCCAAATCGTTGATATTGAGAATGGTGATATTTTCAGTCGCCGCCACTTTGCCAAGATTGAAATCGTTAGTCAAAATCAGCGCGCCATGTTCTTTGGCGAGCGTCAACAGTCGCTCGTCAACGCCCCCATCTGCCTCTGTGTCATCAAAAAGTGACACTTGTAAATTGTCAATTTTAAGCAGACTGCTCACCACATCCATGCCGAGCCGAGCCCGCATGCGTTTTTCGCTGTCTTTGCCGTCCGCCAGCAATTGCATTTCACGCACTACGCCTTTTGGAATCAACAGTTCATCACCGATAAACCCCGTTTGTGCCACCGCAAAAATTCGTCCGTCCATCAACACGGATGTATCCACAAACACTTTGCGCCGTCCGCCGATTTCGCGCGGTTTTTTCACAAAAACTCGCCTCAAAATCACAGATGTTTCAATCAAAATTAGCCCTAAAAATATAATAATTATAATTTCCATATTCGTCTATTTTAACACTATTTGAACAAAAGGTTGAGATAATCTTTCAACATTCTCGCCCCAGAAATAACGGGCAAGTAAATCGCCAACTGATCTTTGATGATGCGCGACCATTCTTCGTTATTTTTCATCACTTCCGCCGCAAAGCGCATATTATTATATAAAGAAGCGACTTCGTCAACTTCGTCCCGCCCCGTAATTTCCAAATACACCGCTGGCGTTTCGTCCGCCACACCGCCATCAGCGGTGGAAATCAAAATCTGCAAATTGGCGATGTCTTTCTCCCAACTCGTGCCACACGCCTCTAGCCCCACAATCGGATTATTGATGGAAACGTCCGCGCCAATTGACAACGCCAACGCCAATTGTTCATCATAATCCTCAAGATAAAACACCCGCTCTTTCAAAATATTATTCTTTTCAACCTTAGTCAAAATCTCTTTCAAATGCCCCGCCATGGCGAAATCCCCCGCATGCACCTTGCCAGATAAAATGTAATAAGCGTTATGTTTTTCCAAAATCTCCCGAAGTTTCGCCGGATTAGTAAACGGCAACCAAGGGCGCTTGTAATCCACAAAACGCCGTTTGAAATTGAACAAAGTGGCGTCTTCAGGGATTTGCACCACGCCGCCGTATTGGTTTTTGCGCTTAGTCAAAACTTGGTTCAACTTTTTTCGCCCCTCCAATTTCAGCTCTCTGATTTCGTTGATGGAAATTCGCTCAATTTTGGCTTGAAAATCCGCCGTTGGAATGTCAAAACGATTCAAAATCTCCTTGTCACGGTACATTTGCACAATTTTCGGGTTGACCCATTCGTGAATGTCAATGCCGTTGGTGATGGGCACGAACTTAATTCTTTCACCGTTCAAATCTTTGTAATTTGCCACTCTGGCGTGCAGTTTTGACACACCGCTACGCAACTCGGCAAGCTCAATCGTGATGCTGGAAAGTTTCAGCCGCCCGTCTTGAAATTGGTTCATCATCCAACGCCGCAAAGATTTGGTACGCAAGTTCGGGAAAACAAAACGCTGAAATTGACCAAACGAAAACTCTGCTTCGGCGGCTTGAACGAGGGTGTGATTGGTGTAAAGCGTGTGTTTGCGCACATAAACAATCGCTTCGTACAAATCCATGCCGTTATATACTAATTCGTCAAGGCGCGCAAGGGCGGCAAAAAAGGTGGCGGTTTCGTTGAGTTGGATAATGGCGGGCTTGACACCCACCGCTTTCATGGCCTTATATCCGCCAAAACCCAGCGCTACTTCTTGATACAAACGGTGGTCGCCACAACCATCACCAGAGTAAAGCTCGCCAAAATCCGGCTCGGTCATGCAAAGAAAGCGCGTGGAGCCCAAGATTTTTTGATAGATTTGCAAAGGGACGTGAGCGGCATAAACGGTTTTAATGGAAACCGTATCCACTTTTTCAAAACCGAAATCTTCGGGGCGGACATTGACATGCACGTCTTTGATGTTATTATCGGAAAGTTCTTGGTGACTTTCCCACGGATAAAACGGCGTGACTAGCACGAATGGCACGTTGAATTGTTCGGCAATGCGCCGAGTGTCGGCAGCCAAAATGCCCAAACCGCCACCGCCTTTAATGCCG